>JACPGF010000323.1:1071-10048 GCA_016182615.1 Ignavibacteriales bacterium | reverse complement strand
TAACTCTTAAAATGGCAACAAGGATTAAGCGGTTGTATGAACAAATCGCTGATCCTAAATATGTAATTTCAATGGGTAGCTGCTCTAATTGCGGCGGCCCGTACTGGGAGCATGGTTATCATGTATTAAAAGGTGTTGACCGGGTGATTCCGGTTGATGTATATGTACCCGGCTGCCCGCCCCGTCCTGAAGCATTGCTCGAAGGTCTGCTAAAACTACAGGAAAAAATCCGCCACGAAACTTTAGTTCGTAAGGAGATCGCATGAAAACCCCGGAAGTAATTTTTGAAGCATTAAAACAGCACTTTGGTGAAGCTATTTTAGCTCAGCAGGCTAACGTCCTGAACGAATTTATGATTGATGTCGAGCCTTCGGCTATTAAAAAAGTGTCTTTCTTTCTGGTTTCAGAACCGGAATATAATTTTGACAATTTGATTCTCATATCTGCATTGGACGATGCCAACGGGAAAAAAGTGATTGCCGAAGATGGCAGCTTTATCTTTGAAGGCGGCACACTCAGTCTCATTTATCATCTTGAATCAACTACTCACAAGCACCGCCTTGTATTAAGGGTAACTCTGCCCAAGGAAAAACCTGAAGTTGAAAGTGTTTCGCAACTATGGCAGCATGCCGATTGGGAAGAGCGCGAAGCTTACGACATGATTGGGATTGTTTTTCTTAATCATCCGGATTTACGCCGTATTCTTATGCCTTATGATTGGGATGCCGGATATCCTTTGCGTAAAGATTACAAGAATCCCGAGTTTTATCAGGGTATGAAGGTACCGTATTGAAACCATATAATAATTTCCTGATTGAACTATTTAACATGAACTTGAATAAACAAAGCTATAGAATATGAGCGTTAAAACCGAACACATGGTATTAAATATGGGGCCCCAGCACCCATCCACACATGGCGTACTCAGGCTCGAAGTTGAACTTGACGGCGAAATTATCATTGATGTGAAACCACATATCGGCTACCTGCACCGCTGTTTTGAAAAACATTGTGAAGCGATGACCTATCCACAAATTATTCCGTATGTTGACCGGCTTGACTATCTCGCTTCAATGTATAATGAATTCGGGTATGTTATTGCGGTTGAAAAACTTCTGGGCATTAAAGTTCCTGAAAGAGTTGAGTATATCCGTGTTATAATGGGTGAGTTTCAGCGTATCGCATCCCATTTGGTTGCAATAGGCACGTATGGTATTGACATTGGTGCTTTTACTCCATTCTTATACTGCTTCCGCGACCGTGAAAGAATATTAAATCTATTCGAAATTACCTGCGGTGCCAGATTACTCTATAATTATATGTGGGTTGGCGGTCTTTCACACGATATTCCGCCAGATTTTGTAAGACTGGCAAAAGAGTTTCTTGTTGACTTTAAGAAAACAATCGCAGAAGTTAATAACCTGTTAAGCTATAACAAGATTTTTGTTGAAAGAACTGCTAATGTCGGAATTCTTCCGGTTGAGACTGCCATTAATTATGGTATTTCCGGTCCGAATTTACGTGCAAGCGGCATGAAATGGGATATCCGTAAGGACGATCCTTACTCTATTTATGACCGTTTTGATTTCGACATCCCGGTCGGCGAAGGCCTCCGTGGAACGGTTGGTGATTGCTGGGACCGGTATTATATCCGGGTTCTGGAGATGGTAGAAAGTGTAAAAATCCTTGAGCAGGCTCTGGATCAGATCCCTGAAGGGAACGTTCAGGAAACTATTCCCAAAAGAATTAAACCGGCGGAAGGCCAGATTTACACCCGTGTTGAAAACCCTAAAGGTGAACTCGGCTACTTTATCGTTAGTAAAGGCGGGTTACAGCCACACCGGGTAAAAGTACGGGCTCCCTCTTTTATTCATCTCGGCATTATGGGTGAATTATGCAAGGGGCATTTGGTTGCAGATATTATTGCAATTCTCGGTAGTATTGATATTGTTTTAGGCGAGGTTGACAGATGATTTATAATTTTTTAGTTGATTTAATCGGAAACGAAGCTGTAGCGGCATTTATCAATAGTATTATTCCGCTCCTGTTTATCGTTCCGTTTGCTTTGTTTGCAGTGTATCTCGAACGGAAAGTATCCGCGCACATGCAGGATCGTTTGGGACCGATGATTACCGGATGGCATGGATGGCTGCAGACAATAGCGGATATTTTAAAACTGCTGCAGAAGGAAGATATAACAGCTTCCAAAACCGATAAGCCATTGTTTTTTATCGCACCAATTCTTGCTTTTACCGGAAGTTATATGGCCTTTGCCGCTATACCCTTCTCAAGCGCATACATAGGTGCCAACATTGATTTAGGATTGATTTTTATCGCCGCGGTTTCCAGTCTGGTCGTCGCTGCTTTGCTCATGGCAGGCTGGGCTTCGAACAACAAGTATTCATTACTTGGCGCTATGCGTTCAGCAGCTCAAATAGTCAGTTATGAAATTCCGACTATACTGGTTATTCTCACTATCCTTGTCGTTACCGGTTCTCTTAACCTGTACACGTTAAGTGAAAACCAGACCAACATCTTTAAATGGCTGATTTTTGGCGGTTATGGTGAAGGGTGGCAGAAATTTGCAATCATCCCGTTTATGATGGTTGGAATGGTAGTGATGTTTATCTCGACACTTGCCGAAGTAAACAGAACTCCTTTCGATATTCCTGAAGCTGAATCGGAACTCGTTGCGGGTTTTCATACCGAGTATTCGGGGATGAAGTTCGCGATGTTTTTCCTCGCAGAATACGCTAATATGTTTGCAGTTTCGGTACTTGTCAGTGCAATTTTTCTTGGTGGGTACCAATCTCCGTTCGGATATATTGGTGATGTAATCGGTGTTTCATGGCTGATACCTATTGAACAGTTTATGTGGTTTGCAGTGAAAGGCCTCTTCTTTGTATTTGTACAAATGTGGCTCCGCTGGACCCTCCCCCGTTTGCGTGTTGATCAGTTGATGGAAATTTGCTGGAAATATCTTATCCCTATTTCAATTGCAAACTTTTTAATTGTTGCCTTTTTAATGGTCTTATTATGAATTTGAATTGGTAAACGAATGAAAACTTATTTTCAAAATATTTATTCCGCTCTGTACACAACGCTCGTGGGTATGAAAATTACCTTCAAGCATATGTTTGTACCGTCGGTGACAATACAATACCCCTCGGTAAAACCGAGAATGGTTGACCGGGTTCGAAACCGCTTGTACGTCAATATGGATGATTGTATCGGATGCGACCAATGTTCACGCGCATGCCCGGTAAGTTGTATCACCATTGAAACAGTAAAAGCATTACCAACAGATGATATTGGAAAAACCTCTCAGGGAAAGAAAAAAGCCTTGTGGGTAACACAATTTGATATCGATATCGCGAAATGTTGTTTTTGCCAGCTTTGCGTGTTCCCCTGCCCGACTGAATGTATTTACATGACTGACGCGTATGAATTTACCGAGTTCGACAGGAAAGACTTGAATTACAGCTTTGTAACGTTAACACCCGCGGAAATTGCCGAGAAAAAAGCAAACTACGCTAAGATGGAGGCTGAAAAAGCTGCCGAGAAGGCAGCCGCTGCCGCTGCAAAAGCAGCAGCACCAAAAGCTGAAACACCGGCAGTAGTAAAAGCATCCGCACCTGCTGCCCCTAAGGCAGCCGCTCCGGTTGAAACCAAGCCAGCAACAGCACCGGATGGAGAACAGGTTAAGCAAACCCCGGCAACAGATACCCCTAACGAACCCCAGAAGGAGGCTTAATTATGGATATGTATGCAGTTATGTTTTATTTCTTTGCTGTTGTCACCATTGCCTCGGCATTTGCAGTAGTATCAACAAAAAATATTATTTATTCGGCATTTAACCTTATGCTCACTTTTTTTGGTGTGGCAGGTATATATGTTCTACTGGGCGCGGATTTTATCGCGATTGTCCAGCTGATTGTTTACGTGGGTGGTATTCTCATCCTGCTCATTTTTGGTGTTATGTTAACAAATAAAATAACCGACTCGGAAATTAAAACCGGTTGGACACAAGTATTACCCGCGATGTTAGTAGTTGCCGCTTTTGCCGGAACGCTTTTGGGAATGGTACTCAAGTCAAACTGGCGCGTGCTGCCCCAATTGCAGCAGCCGGTAACTGGGTTAGCCGATATTGGCGTTTTATTGGTTAACGAGTATGCACTGATTTTTGAATTACTTGGCGCGCTGCTTTTAATAGCACTTATTGGCGCTGCCAGCATAGCACGAAAGTAAGAGGAAAATAACTATGCATCAAATAACCCTTTTACACTTTTTATTTGTCAGTTCAACACTTTTCTGCCTTGGTCTTTTTTGTGTTGTTGCCCGGAAGAATGCCATTATGGTTTTGATGGGAATTGAATTGATACTTAACTCTGCCAATATAAACTTTGTCGCGTTTTCGCGGTTTGGCGGATTCGGGTACAATGGTCAGATTGCCGCGCTTTTTGTGATAATTTTAGCTGCAGCTGAAAGTGCAATAGCTCTGGCAATTGTCCTTAATATTTATAAGATGTTCAACAACGTCAATGTTGACGAAATTGATAATATGAGAGAATGATGATATGAACCAAATTCCTTTTATTCAAATCGCGCTCATAATTCTCTTTTTACCGTTAGCCGGCTTTTTCTTTACGCTGCTTTTTGGTAAAAAAATAAAGCAGATGTACCTGTTCGAAACAGCAATTATTACCATTGCCCTTGGCCTTAGCATTTACATGGCATGGATGAAGCTTGCATATTTTGCGGCAGAAAGAGTTGTTAGTGAGTTTACATGGATTGACATGGGAAACACCCCCGGTTTTGGCAAACTGACTGTAGAACTGGGAATGATGATTGATAACGTTACGGTATTGTTATTATTTGTTGTTTGTTTAATCAGCGCTTTAGTCCACTACTTCTCGATCGAGTATATGAAGGGCGACAAACGGTACAACCGCTTTTTCGCTTACCTTGGCATATTTACCTTCTCGATGCTTGGTATAGTGTTTACACACAATATGCTGATGATGTACATATTCTGGGAACTGGTAGGCTTATCTTCGTATCTCCTGATCGGTTTCTGGTACGAGAAAAAATCAGCATCGGATGCAGCAAAAAAGGCGTTTATTGTTAACAGGGTTGGTGATGTTGGTATGTTAGCCGGTATCCTGATAATGTTTATCACCTATAAAACTTTTACTTTTGATAAAATATTCCTTGCAATCAGCCAAGGACACCTGCCTTTTAACTCTGAGTTCTGGTTAACTGCACTTGGTATATTACTATTCTGCGGTGCTATTGGTAAATCTGCGCAGTTTCCGTTACACGTGTGGCTGCCGGATGCAATGGAAGGCCCGACACCGGTGAGTGCTTTGATACATGCCGCGACAATGGTTGCTGCCGGTGTTTACTTAACCGTAAGGATATTCCCATTACTTACCGGGGATGCACTGCTCTTTATTGCCACGGTTGGTGCACTTTCTGCATTTATTCCGGCCACAATCGCTTTAACACAAAATGATATTAAAAAAGTACTTGCCTATTCTACCATCAGCCAGTTAGGTTACATGGTAATGGCTCTCGGTGTTGGCGCGTATGCTTATGGATTCTTTCACTTGGTAACTCATGCTTTCTTTAAAGCCGGTTTGTTTCTTGGTTCCGGCTCGGTAATCCATGCGATGCACCATGAACAAGATATTCAAAAAATGGGCGGGCTGAAGAAAAAATTACCAAAAACCTATTACACATTTTTAATTTTTTCACTTGCTATCAGTGGTATTCCTCTTACCTCCGGATTTCTCAGTAAGGATGGAATACTTGCCTCTGCATACGCTTTTGGTTCTTTAACAGGCTATAAAATATTTGCGATTACCGGTTTTTTGGTTGCCTTATTAACTGCGTTCTATATGTTCAGGTTACTAATACTAACCTTTCATGGCGAGCCAAAAAATAAAGAGAAATATGATCACGCGCATGAGTCACCCGCGCTGATGACTTACCCGCTTATATTACTTGCAATATTAAGTATCTTCGCATTCTATACTGCAAACCCGACGAGCGCCGAAAAAGGCTGGGTAATGCAGACCTGGCTTAAAACACCTGAAACGGTAGTTCCACAGAGTTCGCGTTACTCGTTCATGGCAAAACATGAAGAAGCAACGGTTGAAAATAAAGAAGCTCAGCCGCAGCACGAAACCACCGTGGTACACTCGGAAGAGTATATGGAAGCAATGCACCATGCTCATTATCCTGCAATGTTTCTTTCGTTGGGTGTTGCCGTTCTCGGTATTCTCACCGCCTTCTTTTTCTACTTCTGGAAAAAAGTTGACACTGATAAATTAGTAAACTCCATCAAACCGCTGTACAACTTCTCGTTGAACAAATGGTATTTTGACGAATTGTATGACATGACAATTGTTAACGGAACGATGGTATTAAGCAGATTTTTAGCATGGTTCGATAATACCATCGTTGATGGAATTGTTAACGGTTCAGCAACGGTTACCCGTTTCATCTCGAGAGTGAGCGGACTGTTTGACACGTATGTTGTAGATGGTATTGTAAACCTTACAGCCACGCTCAGTGGCTTGTTGGGAATATTTGTCAGGAAGATTCAGACCGGAAAGGTACAAACATATCTCATTCTCGTCATTTTCTCTCTGGTGATGTTAACTTTTATCTATCTCTATAAGATTTTACCATTTGGTTTAGAATTTAAAATGTAAGGAAGAATCAGAATTATGAATCAAGCCCCATTACTTTCAATTATAACATTTCTGCCGGTTCTCGGTATGATTATCATTCTCATGATGCCGAAGGGCCAGGAGAAACTGATTAAAATCATCACCTTACTGGTTACATTTATTCAAATAATAGTCACTGGTTTTATTTGGAGCGGCTATAATTATTCATTAGGCGGAATAAACAATCCGGATACATTTCAGTTTGTAGAAAAACTGCCTTGGATTCACGTGACAGGCATAGGATGGCTCAGCACAATCAAGATCGACTATTTTCTCGGCATTGATGGAATAAGCGCTCCCATGATTTTGCTTACTGCGATCGTCGGTTTTATCGCTGCCCTATCCTCATGGAATATCAATAAATCGGTTAAAGGCTATTTTGCCTTGTACCTGTTACTGGTTACCGGTATGATGGGCGTGTTTGTGTCATTGGATTTCTTCTTGTTCTACGTGTTCTGGGAAGTAATGCTCCTCCCGATGTACTTCCTCATCGGTATCTGGGGCGGTCCACGTAAAGAATATGCAGCTATCAAGTTCTTTATTTACACATTGTTCGGCAGCGTTTTTATGCTGGTTGTAATGATTGGGCTTTACCTGAGTGTTCAGGAAGTATTACCAAGCGGAGAAAAAGTATTTACATTTAACATGCTTGCCATGATGGATCCCAAAAACTATATTTCCACCGGTATTCTTTCGCCGGTTAATCCGCAGAATCTCAGATTTTTTGCATATATCGCTTTGTTTGCCGGTTTTGCAATTAAAATACCAATGTTTCCGTTCCACACATGGTTACCCGATGCCCACGTTGAAGCACCAACCCCGATAAGCGTTATCCTTGCCGGTGTGCTTCTAAAAATGGGTACTTATGGAATCCTCCGGTTTAACTACCCGATGTTCCCTGAACTGACTGTTAAATTCGTTTGGTGGATTGCACTATTTGGTATGATCAACATCATCTACGGTGCACTTTGCGCGATGGCACAAAAGGACTTTAAGAAACTGATTGCCTACTCGTCTGTATCGCACATGGGTTTTGTATTGCTTGGCATGGCATCTCTTAATACAGCAGGTATTTCCGGAGCCATCCTGCAAATGTTTAATCATGGTACCATTACAGCCATGCTCTTCCTTATTGTTGGTGTTATTTACGACCGTGCCCACACCAGAGGCTTAAATGATTTTGGCGGTTTGGCGGTTGCCCGGCTTGAGCGGTTTTATCTCAGAGAGTTTTGTCTTTCTCGGGGCTTTTGGACTTGAGTCCATAAGGCTTATTACCTTTATTTCCACTTTCGGCATCCTTTTAGGTGCCGGTTACATGCTTTGGACCTTACAGCGTGTTTACCTCGGTACTCTTAACGAAAAATGGTCTGAACTGAAAGACCTTGATACCAGAGAGTATCTCATGCTGGTACCGCTGACAATTATTATTGTTGCACTCGGTGTTTATCCGTCTGCATTGTTAAATCTCATGAATGCATCTGTTAACTCGTTAGTGGATTTCATGATTAAATCTCCAACCCTTTTCACATCCGGGATGTAAGAACAGCTATGAATAGCCTGAGTTTTTTTAACCACATAGGTTACATCATTCCGGAAACAATTATTACATTGTGTCTGGCGCTGATTGTTACCTACAATCTCATCTTTCCCAAGGCAAGACGGGCACTGGCTGTTATCAGTATAGCAGGCCTGCTCTTGGCTCTTTGGTTTACTATTCAGCAATACTGGATTATTGTGCCCCCTCAATTCGCGGCCAACAGTTTCATGAAAATGCTGGTAATCGATAAACTCGGAGTATTTTTCAAGGCTATTGTCCTAATTACTTCGCTCTTTATCGTATTATTTACTGAATTCAATGACGAACTGGATTCGTCATTTGACCGCGCGGGAGAGTATTATTCCCTTATTTTCGGTATGATTCTGGGGATGATGTTCATGATATCATCTTCAAATTTTATCCTGCTCTATCTTTCTATTGAAATGCTCTCTTTATCGTCCTATGTATTAGCGGGATTCATGAAGAAAACAGAAAGAAGCAGTGAGGCAGCGCTGAAATACATTATTTACGGTGGAGTGGCTTCCGGAATAATGCTGTTTGGCATATCATTATTGTATGGTTTAACCGGAACATTTGGCTTTACCGATATCAATCATGTATTGCGGCTTGTTGGTAATAATCAAAGCATTTTAATAATTATCTGCGTGCTTATCTTCACGGGTATCGGTTATAAAATATCAAG
>JACPGF010000323.1:0-1053 GCA_016182615.1 Ignavibacteriales bacterium | reverse complement strand
ATGTTTACGAAGGTGCCCCGACAACTATTACCGCGTATCTCTCGGTAGCAAGTAAAGCTGCCGGGTTTGCGGCCCTTATCAGCATTCTGCAACTCGGATTTTCCGTTACAACGTACACAGACGGCTTCTGGGCCATGTTACCGTATTTCCCATGGAAAGAGTTCCTTGTCTATTTATCCATCCTTACAATGATTGTAGGCAATTTTACAGCCCTCTGGCAGGATAATTTGAAACGTATGCTTGCCTACTCGAGCATAGCGCATGCCGGGTATCTGCTTGCTGCATTAGCTGTTCTTTCTAATAACGGTTTACTCGCTATTCTGATTTATTTTGCAATTTACATGCTGATGAATCTTGGTGCATTCTTAGTAGTCATTTTAATTCAGAATAAGATTAAATCCGAGAATATCGACGATTATAACGGCCTTGGTTATAAACTGCCATTCTATGGAGTTTGCCTTGGTATTTTCCTTGTTTCGTTAACGGGTTTACCGCCAACAGCCGGATTTATTGGCAAGATGTATTTGTTTATGGCTCTGGTGGAAGCAAAAATGATTGGTCTTGCAGTGATTGCACTCTTAAACAGTGTTGTTTCATTGTATTATTACATCAGAGTATTAAAACACATGTACCTGATGAAAGGAAATGAAGATAAACCGAACGATATGGAAGCAGGGTTTGCGAACAAAGTTCTGGTACTCTCGTTAGCTGCCCCTATTTTGATCTTTGGAATTTATTTTACTCCAATAGTTGAATGGGCAAAAGCCGCATTGCGGTAAACTGCGTTTATGTTTTTTTAAGGCTGTATAAATGAAAATTTGTACAGCCTTTTTTTGTATTTCGCGTGCTGATTCCACAGGATAAACACATGTGCACCCAATTCAACTCGAATTACGTTTTTGAATCAATAAAATGTAACTTCTCAATAAGTAGGGGGAAATAAATTCGTATTCCTCCATTTTAGTATGGTTGTGCAAGCTCGAATCTATTTTGTTCCGAACTCCCATGCCCATCGGCATTTCTTTTTCCTTGCAAAAGGCATTCCGATTGTAT
>JACPGF010000330.1 GCA_016182615.1 Ignavibacteriales bacterium | reverse complement strand
TTCTCCGTTCTTTTAGAAAATCAAATCTATCTTTTTATCACTAATTTTGTGTCATTTCTATTTTGCTGAATACTGACATTTCTACTTTGCTATTACAATTTCCGAAAAAAGTGCTTTTTTTTGTTGATTAGAACTATTTTCTCCCGTATATTAAAGGTAATTATTGAAAAATACTATTTTTTAACAACTATTAGTATTACGGCTTTTATGAAACGAGTTTTTTATATCCTTTGCGCAACCGCAACTCTGTTGTTCGGTTCTGCTTTTCTTGATTCTTTCACCGCTAGAACAGAAGGTGATGGGATTAGAATAGAATGGAAAACCGGCGATGAATCCAATCTCAATAATTTTGTCATTGAGCGGAAAACAATAAACGGCTCTTTCTTCGCAGTAGCAACAGTACAGCCAAAAGGCAGCAATTCTTCTTATTCTTTTGTCGATCAGAACATTTACAAAAATACAAATTCTGTATTTGTTTACCGTTTAAAAATCGTCGATAAAGATAATTCCGTTTCATTTTCGCGTGAACTCTCCGTTAGCCATAATATATCCGGTTTAAAGAAAAGCTGGGGTAGTATAAAAGCTCTTTTCCGTTAAATTTGTTATATTGACCTATTTTGAAACCTCCCGCCCGGAGAAAAAGCAATCTCCCATTCTGTAGTGTATCTAACTTTTTATTATTACGTGTCTTATTATTTACTTTTCTTCTCATTCTAACTCAATTCCCTTATGTACAAGCGCAAGAAGATATTGGTTCGACACAAAAACCCTCACAAGGATTTATCAGAGTTTTAATTAGCAAAACGTCATCTGAAATCGAGTTGAAAATTACCGAACCGGTTTTTCTGTATAATTCTGAAAAAAAAATTGCTCTGATAAAATCAAATAATACTCTCCTTTTCAGAGGTGCTTCCAGAGCCTTTCAGGCTATCATCATGAATAGAACTTTTGAATCAGATGAATTCATTCTTCAACCGGTCGATTCGAACGGCAGCATAGAATATAATAATAGAACCTACCCTGGTAAACTGCGCTTTAAAAGAATTAATAATGAAATTTTTGTAATTAACAATGTTGCTCTTGAACCATACGTGCAAGGGGTCGTTGTTCCGGAATTAGGTAAGGTTGACTCAAACACGACAGCCGCAATTGAAGCCATGGCAGTTTGTGCAAGAACGTACGCGGCTAATAAACTTGCAGAATTCTCTCCGAATTATGACATTGAAGCCAGTACACAGGATCAAGTCTATCACGGAAAGAGTAAAAACCTGATGTACAACAAGTACGTTGAGAATACGAAGGGTCAAATTCTAACATTTCAATCGGAATTAGCCAAAGTGTTTTATCATGCATGCTGCGGTGGTCTTACAGAGGATGCCCAAAACGTGTTTAAAGTTGAGGCTCTCCCCTATCTTTGTTCTGTTAAAGACGGTGAACCGGCATATTGTTCAGACAGCCCGGTTTTTCAGTGGAAGGAAGAATATACTGAACCCGAATTCCTGGAATTGTTAATTCAAGCCGGATTTCTTAAAGTCCGGAATCATGAATCTATTTCAAAAATAGAAATCAGCGAGACTTTTCCGTCGGGCCGCACAAAAACCCTTAGTATTCTTATGAGTGATGGTAGCAGCATCCTGATACCGTCTGAACTGATAAGACCTGTTATTCGGCGGAAATCGAATAAAGGTATTCTCCGCACAAATTTCATTGATATTTCTATTGCTGATGATGCCTCGGAAAAAAGAATTATTATTAAAGGCAGGGGTAACGGGCATGGTGTAGGTATGTGCCAATGGGGCGCCATGGGTATGGCAAAAAAAGGTGTATCATACATGGATATACTTGCACATTATTATCCGGGAACAAATATTACACTGCTTAATGATTAATCAAAGCTATCCACTGTACTTAGCCTCAAAATCACCCCGGAGAAGAAAACTTCTCAAGCTTATCTATCCGGAAATTCATGTCCTTGATGTTGAAACGGATGAAGAATTCTACGAGAATGAATCTCCTGTTAATACGGTAAAGCGTATTGCGACCGAAAAAATGGATGCAGCATTAACGAAAGTTAAAAAAGGAATAATCCTTACTGCTGATACTATTGTAGTGCTCGATGGACATATAATAGGAAAACCGAAGAATGAGAAGGATGCGTTTGCGATTTTACGGAAGCTCAGCGGCAGATCTCATTTTGTGTACACTGGTATTTGCCTGCAAGTAACCCCGCAGCATAAACGTATTACTTCTTATGAAAAGACTAAAGTTGTTTTCAGGGAGCTTTCTGATGAAGAAATAAGAGCCTATATAACTTCCGGAAGTCCGATGGACAAAGCCGGTGCTTACGGGATACAGGATGATTTCGGGGCAGTTTTTGTAAAAAAAATAGTTGGCTGCTATTATAATGTCGTCGGATTACCATTAACAAAAACCCATTTGTTGTTAAAAGAGATAGTTGCATATGTTGGGTAAAATCAAAAAAAACATGTTTATCTCGATAGGTATCGCGGGCATTGTGTATCTTGCATTCATTATGTATGCAGACTATAATCAACTTGTTCTTGTCTTAAAAAAAATTACAGTAAGTTTTGTTCTAATTATCCTCTCATTATCACTTCTTAATTATCTAGCCCGCTTTGCGAAATGGCATTTTTACCTGAAGGAACTAAAAGTTAAGATTTCGGTAATTGATTCATTTACCGTTTTCATGTCCGGCCTTATTATGAGTGTAACCCCGGGAAAAATGGGTGAATTGATGAAAGCTTACCTTGTAAAAGAAATAACTGCAACCCCGGTCAGCAGAACAGCTCCAATAATTTTTGCTGAAAGAATTACCGATTTCCTATCTTTGGTTTTAATCGCGGTAATTGGTGCATACCAGTTTAATTATGGTAAAACGATAACTATTTCCGTGGGTGTTTTTTTTGTAGCCTTAACAATTGTATTAAGCAGCAAACAGATAATGGAATATATTTTTTTAAAGTTGCAGAGGATAGCAATTTTCCGCAAACATTTTGAAAAAATAATGAATGCTTACGAGAGCTCATATAGTTTATTACAATTACGTCCATTGCTGTTAATGAGTGCTTTGAGTATTGTTGCTTGGTTCTTTGAATGTTTGGGATATTATCTTATTCTCCGTAATTTTGAAGTTCACGTTTCGCTGCTTTGGGCAGCATTTGCATACGCTTTCGGAACAATTGTCGGTGCAATTACAATGCTTCCCGGCGGGTTAGGTGTTACGGAAGGCTCGTTAACTTTTTTAGTAGTACAGTTACAATATCCAAAAGAGGCTGCTATAGCTTCGACTTTTTTAATCCGAATCGCAACGTTGTGGTTCGCGGTATTTCTTGGAATAATTAGTGTATTTTGGTATCAGAAAAGATTTGGTTTAATAACAATTGATTCATTAGAAAAAAATCCGGAGCAATATGAAAAAGTTTAAAAAAATCTCTATCCCACAGGATGGCACACCAATAACCATTGAGAATGGTAAACTGGTTGTTCCTGATAACCCTATTATCCTTTTTATCGAAGGTGATGGCACGGGTCCAGATATTTGGAAAGCCTCTCAAGCGGTGTTTGATGCTGCAGTGCAAAAAGCTTACAATGGACAAAAAACCATAAAATGGGCTGAAGTATTTGCCGGGGAAAAATCGCTAAAGGTATATGGGAAAAACAAATGGCTTCCGGATGAAACAGTCGAAGCAATTCGTGAATATAAAGTAGCAATAAAAGGTCCTCTGACAACCCCGGTTGGTGGTGGTATCCGCAGCCTTAATGTTGCGCTCCGCCAGCTTTTAGACCTGTTTGCATGCGTCCGCCCGGTTAAATACTATAGTGGTGTACCCAGCCCTGTAAAACGCCCTCAAGATTTAAACATTACACTCTTTAGAGAAAACACTGAAGATGTATATGCTGGTATCGAGTTTAAAGCCGAATCTAAAGAAGCTACTGACCTCATTAAATACATGAATAAGAAGTTTGATCTAAAAATACGCAAAGAATCAGGTATCGGTATAAAACCTATGAGCGCGTACGGATCCAAACGGCTTGTTAAAAAAGCAATTGAATATGCAATTGCCAATAACAAAAAGAGTGTTACCTTGGTCCACAAAGGCAATATCATGAAATTTACCGAGGGAGCCTTTAAAGAATGGGGTTACGAGGTAGCCAAAAAAGAATTCGGTAATGTAACCATTTCTGAAGACGAAGTGTATAAAAATTTCGGTGGAAAAGTTCCCGATGGCAAAATTCTTATAAAAGACAGAATTGCCGACAGTATTTTCCAGCAAATACTCCTCCGCCCTGCCGAATATGAAGTACTTGCAACACCGAATCTTAATGGCGATTATCTTTCTGATGCCGCTGCCGCTCAGGTTGGCGGATTGGGTATTGCCCCGGGTGCAAACATGAGTTATGAGGTGGCAATCTTTGAAGCCACTCACGGAACGGCTCCTAAATATGCAAATCTGGACAAGATAAATCCAGGTTCAGTAATTCTTTCAGGCGTAATGATGTTTGAACATCTGGGATGGACAAAAGCAGCACAACTGATAGAAAAAGCGATTCAGAAAACCATTAAACAAAAAATAGTTACATACGATTTTGCCCGTTTAATGACCGGTGCAACAGAAGTTAAAACAAGTGAATTTGCGGCTCAAATAATTAAAAATATGTAAATCTAAGGAGGTTTTTATGCCACGTGATAACGTTAGCAAAGGATTGTTAGTCGGTTTTTTAACCGGTGCCATAGTTGGCGCGGCAGTTGCTTTACTCTATGCTCCTAAAAGCGGTAAAGAACTTCGTCAGGATATTAAAAATAAAGCAGATGACCTGATGACCGATGCAGAAAAGCATCTTGAAGTGGCTAAAGAAAAAGCCATTAATACCATGAATGAAGGCAAGAAAAAAGCCGAACAAATGGTAGTAGATGCCAAACAAAAAGTTGAAAAGCTGATGAAAGATGCAGACCAGATGATTGCTAACGCGAAAAGCAAAATCTCGCATCCTGCCGAAGAAAAGCAGAATCAATCAGATAACGCATAGTACTATTTTCACAAACCAACAGATGTAACAATCTGTTGGTTTGTGTCCGATTCGTCACGTATCTGATTCATTTCAGATAACAATTAGCCCCGTCTGTCGGGTTTTATTTATTATTTTCTCAGTTTTCTAATGTGGAAAATGTAAAAGATATTTTTATTGTACTCCTACTCTGTTCTGCTTCAGTACTCTGCCTGGCGCTTGTTTACTATATAAGCCGTGTAACCAAAGCAGTTGAATCGATACAGAACGATCTGGAAAGAATTTCATCACAGGTTAACCCCTTGCTGGAATCTTTGAACTCCTTGAGCAAATCTATTAAAATTCTCTCCGAAGATGTCCGTTCACAAGTCTCCAAAGTCAGTTGGATTATTGATGAGATAAAAGACAAGTTTGAGCAAGTCGCCTCAATTGAGCATAAGGTTAGGGAATTTACCGAACACCCGGCAGAAAACATTATGAGCCTGGTGACTTTTTTAAGAGAAAAAATTACTTCTTTATGGAAACGCAAATAGCAAACACAAATTATACTTTCTTACGTAAAATTTAAGGAGACATCCGTGAAAGAATATAATTCCGAGTCAATTCGCAACATTGCCCTTGTAGGGCATGGCGGTAGCGGTAAAACGTCACTCGCAGAAGCCATGCTCTATACAGCCGGTGAAACTACCAGAATAGGTTCAGTGCCGGAAAAAAATACTGTGTCCGACTACACACCGAATGAGATGGAGCGGCAATTTTCCATTTCACTTTCTTTGCTCCACGCCGAGTGGAACAACACCAAAATTAACATTATTGACACTCCCGG
>JACPGF010000026.1:5691-8536 GCA_016182615.1 Ignavibacteriales bacterium | reverse complement strand
GCAAAAAGGCAAATGACCTGGTTCAGGGGGGATGAAAGGATTCTCTGGGTGCCTGTCCGGGAGCAAAATATTGCAGAAATCGCGCCATACATCCTTAAAAGTTTAAGCTTGTAATCAAAAAGTTTTCCACAACTCAATTGTAACTTCATTTAAGAAAAAACCATCCATGGCCGAAATTAATCAAAACAGGGTAAAAATGCATATAACCTGCCGTTTGCACCTCGAATTGTTCTGTTAATTTATTAAATTTAACATTCTGTATTTAACGATTTACCATTGGAACGGATGTACCTGATACTGACATTTATGAAAAAGGCAATACTACTCTGTATATGCACATTCCTATTGACATTTTTTACTGTGACACGGTTTGTAACCATCACAGCTGGAGAAAATGGCGCGGAAGAGAAATACTTGCGGAGCAAAGTGGGCACAAGTGAAATTGCATATGATACGCTTTATAATCCAGGGTGTCAGGAAGCATTTGATGTTCTCCATTATGATATCAGGATAAGTGTTTTACCGGACGAGAAACTGCTTGTCGGTGATGTAACGGTTACAGGAGTTATGGTCACAGGATGTGATTCATTAGTCTTTAATTTATATGATAATATGGTGCTTGACTCATTGCTGCTTAATGGTAAAGTAATTGGTTATAACCGTGATGAAACGCATATTATTGTAAAGTCACTGCCTTTTGCAATCGGGGATACACTTTATTTGCAGGCTTTTTACAAGGGTACACCAAAGCGGCTCGGTTTTGCCTCTTTTGTTTTTGGCGAGATTTATAAAACACCTCTTGTTCACTCATTAAATGAACCACAATTTGCTTCAACCTGGCTTTTTTCCGAGGATTCACCCTTTGACAAAGCAACTATGGATATATATCTAACAGCAGATTCCTCCCTCACATGTGTTTCAAACGGCAGTCTGGTTGGAATAAAAAATACCGGCTCGATGAAAGAAACTCATTGGAAATCAGAATATCAAATTGCTACATATCTTATTTGTTTGTATGTCTCCCGGTACGAGTATTTCGAAGACAGTTATACCGGTCTTGATGGAGCGGTGATGCCCATAAAGTACTATGTACTGGCTAGGCATCTGGAAGCCGCAAAAAAGGATTTTAAAAACCACCCGCGTATGCTGCAAGTTTTTGCATCGTTGTTTGGCGAGTATCCTTTTATCAAAGAAAAATATGGTGTTGCAGAGTTCCTCTGGCAGGGCGGGGCTATGGAGCATCAGACAATTACCGGTGTTGGAACCGTTATGATTAACGGCAATAATTATTTTGAAGATATTTACATTCATGAACTGGCTCATCATTGGTGGGGCAATTCGGTTACTATAAAAAACTGGAATGATATCTGGCTTAACGAGGGTTTTGCATCATACAGTGAAATACTCTATCTCGAAAAGGTTAAAGGGCACGAGGCAGTGCAGCAGAAACTAACAGAGTTTTCTGAATACCGGCAGGGAAGTACGCTATACGCACCTTCTGAGGACCTTTTCTCCTCGATTGTCTATCATAAAGGAGCCTATGTACTGCACATGCTCAGGCAGGAAATAGGTGATACTCTATTTCTAACCGTTCTCCGGGAATATTATAAAAAGTATGCTTACAGGTATGCATCAACAGAAGATTTTAAAAATGTGTGTGAAAAAATTTCAGGCAGAAACCTGAAGCGCTTTTTTGACCAATGGGTTTACAAGGGTACCGAGACCCCGAAACTGGAATATACTTGGAATACGAAAACTAATAAAGAAAGTTCAGAGGTAATCTTTAACATCGTGCAGGCTCACGAAAGCCGATTGCCGTACGAGTTTACTTTGGATGTTATGTTTGAATACGATTCTGATTCTTTCATCAAAACTTTCAGAATTTCAGAGTTGAGCCATACGTTTACAATTCCTGTTTCCAAAAGACCGAATGCACTGGTTTTAGATCCGGAACGTAAACTACTTATAAATATTCTGGATAAGAACCCGTATGAATAAACCGGTGTATTTTATCTCGGACATACATCTGGGTTTGGAATCTTTTGAAAAAGAGCAATTAAAGGAAAAATCACTCGTTGCATTTTTACGCAGTATTGCAGATGATGTAAGCACCTTGTACATTGTTGGTGATTTATTCGATTACTGGTTCGAGTACAAACGGGTGTATCAGAAAGGTTTCTTCAGGACACTGAATGCCTTGGCAGAGCTTGCTGATAAAGGAGTGGAGATACACTATATCATTGGGAATCATGACTTTATGCACCGCGACTTTTTTGAAAAACATGTGGGTGTCCATCTGTGTCATGATACAATTACCGTAGAATTGGACGGCAAAAAGTTTTTTATTGCGCACGGTGACGGTCTTGTGGCAAATGATATAGGTTATAAAATCTTGAAAAAAGTACTGCGGAACCATTTTACCCAATGGTTGTACAGTTTTATTCATCCTGATTTAGGAATAGCTGTTGCAAGCCACAGCAGCAAGACCAGCAGGGAATACACGGCAAAAAAAGATTACGGTGAACAGGACAGTATGTTTATTGCTGCCCGCGCGTATATTGAAAAAGGATTTGATTATGTTATTTTCGGGCATTCGCATGTGCGGATGTTGAAGACATACAAACAAGGTACTTATATAAATCTTGGTACATGGCTGCAAAATCCCTGTTACGGGATTTACAAAGACAAAGTATTTAAAATAATAAACTGGAATTATAATGGCTAATGATCCTAACAATACTCCCCAAGAATATGTTGAACGGATAAGGAACAGGCGCAAGGAGAAGGAACGAAAGAAAAGACGCAATATCAGATGGGGTATTGCCGGAGCCGTTATTCTCGGGTT
>JACPGF010000026.1:0-5652 GCA_016182615.1 Ignavibacteriales bacterium | reverse complement strand
TGATTTACGTTTTTCTGGGGCTTCCATCACTTGAAGAACTTGAAAACCCGAAGCCTCAGTTGGCAACTAAGGTGTATTCAATCGATGGTGAAATTATCGGACAGTTTTTTTATGAAAACCGGATTGAAGTTGATGTTGATTCATTACCAGACCATGTTACCAAGGCACTGATTGCCACGGAGGACAGGCGCTTTTATGATCATTGGGGTGTTGATATGCTCCGTTTTACAACAGCAATGATCAAAAATTTAGTTACATTTTCACACGAAGGTGCCAGTACGATTACCCAACAGCTGGCAAAAAACTTGTACGCTCTTAAAGCAAAAAATGAAAATTTTGTTGAAACGGGAATCAGAAAAATTCGTGAATGGGTAACTGCGATACAGATAGAACGCAATTTTACGAAAAAAGAAATTTTAGAGATGTATTTGAATGTTTCTTACTTTGGCAAAAGTGCACATGGTATAGAGACTGCCGCGAGAATTTATTTTAATAAAAAGGGCAGTGAATTATCAGTTGAGGAAACAGCCTTACTGATTGCCCTCCTTAAATCTTCTGTTGTGTACGATCCTGAACGAAGGCCTGAAAATGCACTCCGTAGGAGGAATATTGTTCTTCAAAACATGGTTGTTGCCGGATTTCTTCCGGAAGAAAAAGCCGAGGAATTGAAAAGAAAGCCGATAAAACTTGCCTCGGAAAAAGGTACTAAAGTTAAGATCAATAGCGATGCCCCGTATTTTCTTGAGTTTATCCGGCAACAGGTAGAAAGCATTGTTGAAAAGAAAGGATACAATCTATATAAAGACGGGCTCTCTATTTATTCGACGGTTAATTCAACCATGCAGGAAGTGGCAAATAAGGCAGTTGCGGAGCACCTTAAAGAGTATCAGGAAGTATTCAACAAAAATTGGAAATGGGAAAAGAATAAAGATGTACTTGTAGCACTCATTGATAAGGCAATTAAAAACTCGCCCGAGTACAGGGATGCTGATTCTAAAACGGAAAAGAATATCATTTATTCAAGGCTCCGGGCTAATCAACAATTTATCGATTCAGTAAAGAAAATTGAGTCAACAATACAAGTTGGTTTTATTGTTATGGATGCGAAAAACGGGCAAATCCGTGCGATGGTTGGTGGTGCCAACAGCCAATTTGCTTACGGCCTCAATCATTGTACGCAGATTAAGCGGCAGCCGGGTTCGGGATTTAAACCTTTCGTGTATGCAACAGCTATTAACAACGGTTATTACCCTGCCTACTCATTGCTGAATGAGAAATTCGACTACAATGGATGGTCTCCATCAAACAGTGAAAATGATTATGGTGGTTATTTAACCCTTCGTCAGGCACTCGCTAAATCTGTCAATGTTATCGCTGGCAGGCTTACAACAAGTGATATTGCTCCACCACGGCAAGTTATAGAACTTGCTCATCAGATGGGCATTACCTCGCCCCTTTCACCTTACCCGTCCATCGCTCTGGGAACTTTTGAAGTTTCCCCTCTCGAAATGGCAACGGGATTTGCTACAATTGCAAGCGGGGGAACGTATCATAAACCTCTTGGAATCCTAAGAATTGAAGACAGAAACGGAATTGTCGTTGCTGAGTTTAAAAATGAATCACATGAAGCACTGCCCGCTGCTTCAGCTGCTATTCTAACAAGTATGATGCAGGATGTTGTTAATTACGGCACAGGTGCTTCGGTAAATAAATGGTTCCGCAGGCCTGCAGCCGGGAAAACAGGTACTACACAGGATTACGCGGATGCATGGTTCTCTGGCTTTACTCCACAACTGGTTGCAAGCGCATGGGTCGGATTTGATGACCGGCGTGTGAAGTTTACCGGTTGGTACGGCCAAGGTGCCCGGGCTGCGCTGCCAATCTGGGGCAAGTTTATGGCTGAAGCTTATGCAAAACTCAATCTTCCGTTCCAGCATTTTAGTATTCCGGATGGTGTGGTATATGCCGACTTTTGCGCGGAAAGTATTAAGCGCGGACAGGCGGGTTTGGCTACTTCCGGCTGCCCGGAAATTATTTCGGACTATATTCTAAGCAGCAAAATACCTGCAAATTGCAAATTTCACTCCGGCAGCAGAAGGACAAATAACGCGGAAGACTCGAACTGGTAGGGAATTAATAATGAATAATTAACAATGGATAATACTTTTAGGTAGAATAGTTTATTACCTTTGGGTGATGAATTTCGGAAATGGTAGTAGGAAGTATTGTGGGGATATGGAAGTAGCGTGGATTAAAGTTCGCTAAAAATGTGGGGAATGTTTTTATTGTAAAAAATTATACTGTTGCCTTCTTTTTTTGCTTTTACAACTGGCTGGGTAAATCATTTGTCGGCATACATTTTTACTCTGCTTTATTGTGAAAGCGTTTGTTTGTTGTACCGGTGTTGTGCCTTTCTCGTTTCGTGATAAAAAAAATTACCGCGGAGGGATTAGCCGCGGTAATAAAACTACCGGAAAACCGGTAGGTCGGGTTTAGGGAATCAAAAATATAACCGGAAGAGCAGCCTGCTACGGAACTTTCTCTTCTAATGGTTGTTTGTTATTTTTTATTGGTTTGGGTTGCTGCCCCTTTTGCATCATCAATAAAGCGGTTGGCATCTTTCAATAAATCATCTGCCTTATTTTTAGCATCCGAAACAAGATGTTCGATTTTTGATCTGCCTTCATTAATCACATCAAGGGCTTTTTCCTTTGCCGAGTTAATGAATTCTTCTGCGTCTTCTTTTAAATCCTGCGCTTTATTGTTTATATCTCTGCGAAGCTTTTTACCCGACTTCGGGGCATACAATAGAGCTACGGCTGCACCAACAACAATACCCGTAAAGAAGCCGATGAATAAACCTTTACTTACGTTACATTCTTGCGACATATAACCTCCAAAAATTATGAGTGAAAAAAATCATTTACATTACCGAAAAAGCTAAAGTTCTATTGCAATAGTTTTGAATATATATTTCCGGTAATGATTTAACAAGTCATTAAACTGGTGCTAAATTGGTAATTTTTTTAGTTCCTGTTTAATTTGTCAATAAAGCTAAAACCCGGCGATAGCACATTTCTGTTTGTCAAGGAGAAACGATTTTATAGTATTAAACCGGGCGTTTCCCGTTTATTACTCGTACCAAGACGACAATAACGGCAATCACCAGCAAAATGTGGATAAAACCGCCAATGACCGGAAATGCAATAAATCCGAGAAGCCACAAAACCAGCAAAACAATCGCGACAGTGAATAACATAACCCGTTTTCCTTATTTATACTTATAAAATCTTCTTTGATAAAGTAAGGAGGACAGGGCGGTTCTTCAATCGGTCATAAGGATGAAAAAGGGACTACATCCTTCCCGTTGTGATTATCATTCGGAATATATTGGCATTAAGAGGTAACTACTCAACTCATATGCTGGCAAAGCCATAAACGAAAATCGTTAACTACTCAAGTTATAATGGATTACATTCAGTTTTAATTCATGCCTCGAACGGGGCTAAATCTGAATAACCGTGGGTTCCTTACCCGCGGTACACAAGCAAATACATTTTCCGTCCCCGAATGGGGCATAGGCGTCAACTTAAAAAAAGGCAAGAATAAGTACTTTAAATTTGAACAAAAAAAAGGCTTTTCTATGAAGGCGAATAGTCCAAACTCAGGTTCAATTGTAAAAATGTTGGGAAGAATCCCACTGTGTAAGCTATCAAAGGTAAGCGGGTTTTGCAAACGAAAACCAAAAAAAATCTCACCAAAAGATTTTATCCTTGGGTTTTTTCTCATGCTTAGTTGTCCCGGCATACACAGTTTCGAACAATGGGCAAATAAAATTGGCCAGTTAACCAATAAACTCATATCCAAACAGGCTTTGTGGAAACGTATGCAGCCTCAGGTTTTATTGTTCTTGCAAATGGTTCTTGCCCATGTTATTACAGATTCCATGCGTAAAGTGTTCGAATTTACCGATTCGAAAAAAGTCAAATTGTTTAAGAATATTATCCTTGAAGATGCTACCCATATACAGCTTAATGATAATCTTGCCGAAGATTATCCTGGCAATGCAGCTGCTAATCATAAGACCAGGAAAGCCTTGCTGAAATTGCAGGTTTGTTATAACCTGACAAAGGCGAAATTCGAACGATTTCATATCACCAATTTCAGAAAAAATGACCAAAGCTATTCTGAAGAGATAGTTGACATAGTGAAATCAGGAGATTTGCTGATTCGGGATTTAGGATATTATGTTTTGTCGGTATTCCAAAAGCTCCAGAATAAGGGAGTCTCTTATATTAGTCGGTTTAGAATAAAAACCAACGTGTATTTACATAAGGATGATGATAAACCAATAGATTTAGCCAAAATGTTGAGTAAGAGGGGAAGCTTAGATATAAGTGTTTTTCTGGGAGTCAAGGATAGACTTCCGGTACGGCTTGTTGCATTGCCAGTAGAGGAATCAGTAGCTTCAGAACGCAGGCGGAGAGCCAGATTGGATCAAAACAAACGAAATGTAATGGCAAAAGATAAGTTGTTTTTGTTGGGGTGGGAATTGTTTATTACCAATATTGAAAAGGAAAAACTGACAGCCTCGGATATTGCGGCATTCTATTTCTTGCGGTGGCGGATAGAAATAATATTCAAGTGTTGGAAGAGTTGCATGAAAGTAGAGCGAGTTCCGATCGGGTGTAACAAAATCCGGCTTGAAGCGTATATATACTGTGTATTGATTTTTGTCATTCTGTTACAGGTTAACGTCTACCGGTACTATGTAGAAATTAAAACAGACCAGAAAAAAAAGAATAACAATGGTTATATAAGTTTGATGAAATTAACAAAATTTTTTGCAGATAATATTAACAACATAATTCTTCAGGATTATCCTAAAAACTCCCGATCTCAAAGACTTCTCGAAAAAAGAATAATCTACTATTGTCGCTATGATATACGAACTGATAGACTAAATTTTCAACAAAGATGTCTTATTTAAGTTGACGCCTATGCCCGGAGGGGTGCTCTGTTTGTAGCCGCAGCATCACCAGCCATTCAAGCGCCCCGGAGGGGTGCACCCTTACAGGGCGCTAGGGTATTTTACCTTCATTCTTTTCTACAAATAGTGGACCCCATACGGGGCCCTGAAAAAACAATTACACAAATTCAAGGAGTGCACTGTTTGTAGCCGTAACGTCACCAGCCATTTCTGCGCCCCGGAGGGGTGCTCTGTTTGTAGCCTCAACATTACCCTCTATTCAAGCGCCCCGGAGGGGTGCACCCTTACAGAGCGCCGTGGTTTTTCCGTATTCATTTTTTCTACAAATAGTGGACTCCATACGGAGTCCTGAAATACAAAATTACACAAATCTGAAAATGGATAGCTTTTTGTCGCCATATTACCGGCCGCTATTCAAGCGCCCCGGAGGGGTGAACTATTTGTAGCCGCAGTACAGGCGGCTATTTCTGCGCCCCGGAGGGCATAGGCGTCAACTTAAAAAAAGGAATGGACTATAAGCCCAAGAATAAGTACTTTAAATTTGAACAAAAAAAAGGCTTTTCTATGAAGGCGAATAGTCCAAACTCAGGTTCAATTGTAAAAATGTTGGGAAGAATCCCACTGTGTAAGCTATCAAAGGTAAGCGGGTTTTGCAAACGAAA
>JACPGF010000326.1 GCA_016182615.1 Ignavibacteriales bacterium | reverse complement strand
TTATTGGCGGTTTTAAGCCCCGGAGGGGTTTTCTGTTTGTAGGAAACCGCGCCAGCCGAATGTCCTATTGCCCCGTAGGGGTAAACCCGCACGGAAAGCAAGAGAGATGGATAAAATGGAAATGTTTGGCAATTGGGCAGGTGCACCCTTACAGGGCGCTGAACGCATTTTGGGAAGAGGTTTTCTACAGACAGAACACCCCGCTGGGGTGCAGGAATATGTAATTGGGAATTTTTGTGTTTGTTAAACGTAATGAAAATATAGTAATTTGAAAAAACAATGTTGATGATAAAGCATCAGTCCAATTTTGATTCTGACCCAATTGTTGGCTTCTAAAGGCCCCGGAGGGGTCTTCCGTTTGTAGCAAAACCCGCCCCACACGTTTTGTTGCCCCGTAGGGGTAATCCCGCACGGAAAGCAAGAGAGATGGATAAAATGGAAATGCTTGGCAATTAGGAAAGTGCACCCTTACAGGGCGCTGAATGCATTTTGGGTGGGTTTTCTACAGACAGAACCCCCCGCTGGGAGCTGTGAATTACAGGGTGGGTTTATGAGGCAATAATGAAATTGGTTTGTCATAGAACCACCATAAGTGCTTACAGTATTTTAGGAAATAATTAACGGGAAAAATGCTATTTTGGGTTTTTGTTTACAGGGTTTAAAAATTGTTTAGGTGAGGATTGGATAACATATATGGATAAATCGCACTTTAAATTGCCGGAAAAATTTCCCGCGAAGGAAATCTTTTTCCTCTTTTTTGCAATCGTTATATGGCTCATCTTCCGCACCCCGCTCAATGATTTCTTTGCAAAAAATATTTTAAGTGTTTTATTTCCCAGGGAACTGCAAACCTCAGCGAGAGTAGGGTTATATATACTTATTGTTTTAGTGCCACTGCTTTTTATGTACTTAAACCACAGGCAATATAGCATTCAATTCAGCACGTTAATTAAATTATTCCCCCTAGTTGCTTTTTACTTTATCGAGCGGACCTGTTTTGAGGATTTTATTTTTTTTAGGTTGTTCGATGCTTTTCCGGTTGCATTTGCGGATATTTTTTTAGTCGAAATTGTAGCTTGCGGATTGCGTTTGCTGAAAACTAAAACCACTACAAAAGAAGAAAAAGATTGGAACTGTGCTGAAGCTATCCGTAATATATTGCATGATGACCTACAACGGTACCCCATTGCAGCAGAACTTGCAAAGACAGTTCATGAGAGGAAAAAGAATTGCACGGAAGCAATCGCTGTAGGTGTTATCGGTCAATGGGGCAGCGGGAAAAGTTCCTTTTTATTTCTTATTAAAGAGGCCATTAAACAACTAGAGCAAAAAAAAACACCTGTTATCATAGATTTCAATCCTTGGTTAGTGGATGGAGAAAGTGATATTATTCAGGATTTTTTCAGAACGCTTCGGTTTGAACTGGGAAAATACTCCGGTGCTTTCTCCTCGTCAATAAACAAATACGTCCGTTTAATTTCCAAGGCGACAAAAAACCAGTATCTTGAATCTATTGTTGACTTCTTCGATACAAATGAAGAACCAGCCGGGAATGCAAAGATGGAGCTAAATAATTTGGTGAAGGACATTAACCATGATATTTACATCTTTATTGATGATATTGACAGGCTGACACCGAATGAAATATTGCAGGTTCTGAAAATTATTCGTAGCACGGGTTCTTTTTCTAACATAACCTACTTTGTAGCTTTTGATAAGGGGTATGTCAGTGCTTCATTGGACGGATTAAAAATCCACGAACCCATATTTTATTTAGAAAAGATTTTCCCCTCTCAGAGACAATTGCCTGCTATTGGCAGCAAAAAAATCCGGAAACGTATGGTAGAAGCATTTCAAGAATCCGCTCTACCCCCTGCGTTTTTAGAAGAGGTTACTCATCTTATTGAAGGTAAACCATCCATTGAAGATGATTTTATAGATGTTTATATTCGTACTTTCCGGGATGTGCATATTTTAGTGAATACATTCGCAAATCATATCTCAAACCTAAAAGATGATGTTAATTTCAGGGATTTCTTGTTCGTCACAACATTGTACGTTAAAAACAAAAAGCTTTTTGAATTATTGAAGGATAACAAGGAAAGAATTTTTGGGACAGATGAAACAAGACATAGATTAACAATTCCCGAAAACCTTGAGGAACTTGAAAAACTGTGCAAAGATAATGGTGTTAATCTTGATGCACGAATACAGCAAAGTCTAAATTTTCTGTTCCCTCGGGGGGGCTTCTTGGAGCACAATAAAAGAGAAAATAGGTTGGAGCAGTATGCTAATCAGGAACCCTTAAAGTTCAAAGACCCCTTCACGATTTCGGACACGTCTTATTATACCAGATATTTTGAACTGAATTTAGATACTTATGATTTGTCACTTGAAAAATATTATGAGATTCAGAACAAGACATTCGAAGAAAATAAAATTGAAATCACTAATTTGCTAAATCACGGCACATTGGTTGGTTTTTTCGAGCGTATTCAGGAAAATGATATGGTAACAGGGGGTGATAGAAAAATTGATTTTCTCAAAACTTATATTTTTGCATTATTACAATTAAGCAAATTCCCCTACCGCAAATCAGTATTTTTGGTGACCAAACGTGCAATAGAGGAAGCTCATGGATTAATAGATGTGGAGGAATTTACTATATTGCTTGGGGAAGTATTTGCTGCGGGAAGTTTTGACAACCTCTCCAAACTCGAAACACTAAATCTCTTTTTGAATAATCCTGAGGGGGAAATAGGCTTTATTTACAGAGAGGCAATTGTGTCTGATATTTTTGTAATTTTGGAAATTGAAGTAAGGGCTGCGAAAAGAGTATTATCTAAAGAACTGTTTGAAAAATTTGATTTATGTGCTTTGGGATATGGGGACTCAATTCAGCACCACCAAGTTGCAAAAACACTTCTGAGAGACTTAGCTAACATTCATTTAAACTTCAAGACCATGATATCATACTTCTGTGAAGAAAAATCTGGTTTTTACAACATTAAATCCCCTTTTTATGAGATTTTTAGAACTACTCCAGCTCAGGATAAATCTCAAATTCTTAAAGACGAAATATATGCTTTAGCAATGGACTTAGATAAACGGCAACCGGATGGACGGCAGTATAGCGAAGTTGTCACACTTTTGAGAACCATAGAACGTAATCGGGAGTTAATTGGTGGAAATAATTTTATTTTGTATTCGACAGGAGGTTAAAAATATTGCCGAGTTAACTCAATTGACAGTAATAATAAAAGCACTTTATTGTAAAATGGCATTATAACATTGAGCCCCAGCGAAGCTAATCGCTTCGCGCTACATTATGAATACACCATTCCCTTCTTATCAAACGTTATGGTAAACTTACCGTTGAGCAGTTCGCGGAGTTCGTTCTCGAAGTTGGCGGCTTCGGTGTATGGGACTTGTATCTTGAACACGGGCGAGGGATTAAAATCTGAGCCGATGATTTTTACCGGGCGTAAGCTGAATATGCGGTACACCTGGCTGATATTCTTTGCCGAATCATAATATGCTTTACCCAAAGGTCCTACGCCAAGTTTGGTTCCCCCAAAATAACGGATAGATAATACAAGAATGTTAAAATAATTATAATGTTCAATTGCATTTAACAAGCGCACTCCCGCGGTGCCGGTGGGTTCTCCATCATCGGAATATTTAACCGGGCCGTTAATAACGCGGTAGGCATAGCATACATGCGTTGCATCGTAAAACTCCTTGCGGTGCTGTGCAAGTATCTCGTCGCACTCCTGCACGTTATGGACGGGGAATGCAATGCCAATAAACAGAGAACCTTTCTCTTTTATGCGGAACTCGGCTTTTTCCGAAATTGTAAAAAATGAGTTTACCAACTGATTTTGCTGTTCTTGTTAACTTGCTGTGTAAAGCCTGCATCTTTTGCAATGCGGGCGGCTTGTTCAAGATACGGGTTCAGGTAAACATCAAAGGTAATGGGCAGCGGCATATCCAATTGCTCAGTGAACAACTTTACTGCCTCTGCAACTGCTTTGCCCGGTTTCAGTACGGACTGGCTTTGTTTCAGCAGTTTTTCAATTACTTCCAGTTTTTCAAGCCCTTCGGCAACTTCCGGCTGATTGTATGTTTTCAGCAGGGTCTGCAATACATTCCTGCGGTGGTCAACATCGTAGAGATGCATATGGTTTTGCGAGGTGCGCAGATGCAGCGCCTGTGAAGCAACAAGCATTTCGATGCCGATAATTTTGGCGGTGTTTTCTGCAATCTGCAATGCCTGTTTCGCACCGTGTGTTCCCATGCTCACGTGGTCTTCGATGCCGTTACTTGTCGGGATTGAATCAACACTTGCAGGATGCGCAAGAATTTTATTCTCGGCAACGAGTCCCGCGGCAAGATATTGAGCAATCATAAAACCACTGTGCAGGCCGTTTTCTTTGCTGCCATCGGGGGCAAGCTCAGGTGAGAGGAAGGCGGGCAGGCCGCGGTTAAACGAGGGGTCAAGCAGGGCGGCAATGCGCCGCTCGGCAACGCTGCCCAACTCGGCAAGAGCAATCTTTAAAAAATCCGCGGCAAAGGCAATTGGCTCACCATGAAAATTACCGCCCGACAGGCCTTTGCCGTTTAAGCGGTCAGCCGGAAAATCCGTATTGATAATCGGGTTATCGTTAACGGAGTTTGCCTCGCGGTTAACAATTGATTTAACATACTGTACCGTGTCCCATACCGCGCCAATAACCTGCGGCGCGCAGCGGATAGAATAATTATCCTGTATGGATTCTTTTACCGGCACTATCTTCTTGCGTTGATTGAGCGAGATTTCAAGCTGCTGCACTTCAACATCCTTGCGGTACAAAGTATAATCGTACGCGGACCGCGGATTAAACATGCAGCTGCTCCCGGCAATTAATTTCCGGATCGCTTCTGCTGTTTTAATCTGTCCGGTAAAACCGCGCAATTCATGCACGAGCGGGTTGTACGCGTCAACCGTACTGAGCATTGCCTCGGCTGTTACAGCCGTTGCGATAGTGGAAAACTGCACGAGCTGTTCAGCGAGTGAAGCGCCGAGTGAAGTCATCCCGGTTAAAAACTGCGTACCGTTATTTAACGCAAGACCCTCTTTTGCTTTAAGGGTTACACGCTCCACGGGCGCGAGCCCTTTATCAGCAGGCATAATCTCGTATTGTGCCGATGCACTCCCGGCTTTGCGGCGCTCTACAAACGCGGGAAGTGTGGAGCCGTCGTAAGGATTGATAAGCAATGGAGCGATTGCATGAGAGAGCGGGGCAAGGTCGCCGCTGCCGCCCACGCTGCCCTGTGAAGGGACAACGGGAGTAATATCTTCGTTCAGCAAATCTAACAGCCGTTGTATTACTTCAAGCCTGATACCGGAGTATCCCTTAACCAGTGTGTTGGCTCTCAGCAGCAATGCTGCCCGCACAACCTCACGTGGGAATTTTTCACCCGCGCCTGAGGCATGGCTCGCGATAAGGTTAAAAGAAAGGCGCGATAATTTTTCCTCGTAATTGCCATCGATGTATTTGTGCTTGTTAGCTCCGAACCCGGTGTTTATACCATAGATATATGGCGTTTCTTTATCACTGCCCGAAAGGCTGACAATGCTGTCAACATATGCACGTGTTTTGTTTATCCGTTTTATAACCGACGGCTTGATATAGACAAAATATTCGCGCAGGGTATCGTTCGCTACCAGATTAACAATTTCGACGGTAAGTGTTGAGCCATCAAGTGCGATTTTTTTAGTGGTATTTTTATTCATACAATTTTTTCTGTATCAGTTTAATAGAGATAACAATAAATTTTTTTAAGTCCTGCATGGACGTTATAATTACCGTTGGGAAACACATTTGTTAATCATGTTCTTTTTCACTTCAGGTCCGGTATGAGAGTTTATAATTTTCCAAGAATCATCTACGGTGTAACCCGCCCTGAAGGACGGGTCTGGCTTATAGAAAGCCCCCTGAAGCGGGGCTCAAACTCAATAATAACGGATTCATTTACAGGGACAAGAATACCGGATATTGCTTAATAGCAAGAAAACCAACTGAGAATAAACCTGAGTCCCACTTATGGGACTTTTTCCACTCCAGCCCCGGTCTTTAGGCCGGGTTAGAGCGTTTACAAAAATCAAATACCTGCTACGGTGCAACCCGCCCGATAGGCAATGCCTTCCATGGGGTAAACATGTCAACTTAAGAAAAAAGAAGCCTCCGATTCCTAAATCTCTCCTTTCAAAAAGGAGGGTGGATCCGCTCAGGCGGGAACGGGAGAATTGTTTTTAGGCAGTGTTAATGCCGCTAAAACAAAACAACCTCACTCTTAATCCCTCACCTTACGAAGGTTCGCTGCGGCGAATCAACTTAAGAGAAAAAAAAGCATCTGTTTCCGAAGTCCCTCCTTTTTGAAAGGAGGGTGGATCGCTTTAGCGAGACGGGAGAATTGTTTTAGCGGCATTAGCACTGCCTAAAAACGATTCCCCCGCCCTTCGGGCAATGGTGTCAACTTAAGGTTTTCGACTTAATAAAACTTCCTTATAACTGAAAAGCCCTCACCCTACCTAATGTAGGTAAACTCTAAATCTCCTCTCCCAAAGGGCGAGGAGACTTAAAACCCGCGTTATAGGCGGCTCTT
>JACPGF010000327.1 GCA_016182615.1 Ignavibacteriales bacterium | reverse complement strand
GCTATGATACAAAGCGAAAAAGTTTTAAGTGTTGCCGGTTTGGCCGCCGGAATGGCACATGAAATTAATAATCCACTGGGTACTATTGTACAGGGATGCCAAAATCTTTTGCGCAGAATGTCGGATGAATTGCCAAAGAACAAAACCGCTGCTGAAAACCTCGGGGTGCAGCTATCCGTAATACAGCAGTACTTTCACAACAGGCAGTTGTTCGAAGTTATTGAATCAATGCGCTCAGCCGCCCAACGTGCTTCTGAAATAATTAAAAACATGCTGCAGTTTAGCCGGAAAAGCGAATCGAAAAAAGTACTTTGTTCCATAAATAAAATTTAGAAATATTAGTATTGTCCTCGATTTCGGGAAGAATTTGCCTTCTGTGTATGCAACGATAACTGAAATCGAGCAGGTTTTACTGAATATTATCAGAAATGCGGCACAAGCCTTCATTCACGATGATTCCACTAAACCGAAGCCCGTTTTAACACTAAGAACATACAGCGAAAACACTTTTGTCTGTCTGGACATCATCGATAACGGACCCGGAATACACGAGAAAGTGTTGGGAAGAATTTTTGAACCATTTTTTACAACCAAGGATATCGGTGAAGGAACAGGATTGGGGCTTTCCGTGGCTTATATGATTGTTCATAAAAATCACAGCGGGGTATTAACTGCTGAATCAAAAGTCGGGAAAGGGAGCCGGTTTACAATAAAATTGCCCGGCAGCAGGCAAGAAACAGGTACTAACCAATTCTCAAATGAACAACTGAACTTGTCATTATAGGAATCTGAAAATGCACGGCAAACCGGTGCATTGAAAATTGTTTTTTTGCTCGAGTGTTTTATATCTGATTGTAAAGACTTTTACGGTATTTACTGCTTTTAAGGTTCAATATAAAAGCGTGTAGATAATATGAAAAGGAAGTCATGCTGTAATAGACATTCTACCGGAGTTTTAACTCGTTTCTGTTAATTACTACCTGAGCTGTAGAAAGTTCCTGTTAAATCGCGCTCACTCAAAGCACCTCTCGTAAAACCATGAAGTTGGGTTAAAGTTCATTTTGCTTAGTCCTATTTTCACCCGGTTTACCTGTTGCCTGCCAATGAAGAATTAGCCTTACAAAACATTGTAATGTTTTATTATAGAATGCGCTAAACAGTTGCAAACCCTTTAAATGCGGCTCATGCCCCGCTCATTTTAATAAGAAAACAGCCGAACCGGAAATAAAGATTCGCATATTTTCGGAGAATATTTATATTATAATTGAAATTACTGACAATGGTTCAGGGATGCCTGAAAATGGCGGAAAAGGATTTTTGAATTTTTTTACCGCGAAAGAGATTGGTGAAGGAATAGTGCTGAGCCTTTCGATTTCTTATTCGATAATTATCAATAATCACACATGGAAAGTTAACAGTGGATTCGTTGCCGGGTAAAAATGCCCAATTGAAAAATCGTTTGCCTATTACATTTTAGCTGAATAAATATGAAATTATTAATTCTTGATGATGATCCCAAAGTACGCTTTAATCTAAACCTTTATCTCTCGGACGAGGGTTATTCTTGTCACGAGTACGAGAGCGCGGAAAGTGCACTAAAAAGTATTACTCCCGGAAAGTACCATGCCGCGATTGTTGACATCGCTTTACCCGGATTGTTTGGAGATGATTTTATTTTACGGGCAAAATCTGTTGATCCAAAGTTAAAATGTGTCATTCATACCGGTCATTTGTCCTTTAATTTACCTAGAGAACTCCAAAATATCGGCATGAACGAGGATGATGTCTTTTATAAGCCCGTTCTGGATTTGAATTCCTTGAAAGAAAAGATAGTGTCATTATAGAGCCGGGCCGCCTTTGGTAGATGCAGCATGCATTTATCAATGCAGGGCAAATAATGTATAACAACGTAACGATAAAGAAAATATGAAAATTTTATTGCTTGATGATGATGAACGCCTGCGCTTCAATCTTAAATTGTTTCTACAAGATGAAGGGTTGGACTGTTGTGACTATACAAATGCAGAAGATGCGTTAGAAGCTCTTGCAAACGATATTTTTAATATTGCAATTGTTGACATTAGACTTCCGGGAAAAAATGGTGAAGAGTTTATTGTAGCCGCCAAAAACATGGTGCCTACACTTCATTTTATTATCCATACCGGAACAGCAAATTATGTTCTTCCTCAAGAAATTCTCGATTTGGGAGTTTCCCGGCTTGCAGTATTGCACAAACCAGTTGAAAATATGCATATTATTTTGGATGCAATAAACAGCATTTTACCATGATAAGACAAAACGAACTCTTCAGGGTAGTTATTATAGATGATGACGAAGGATTTGCAAGAACCCTGCATATATTTCTTGAAGATTCAGGGGCTGACGTACGGTTATTTACTGATCCGGAAGCCGGATTGCAATATATACACGCGAACAAGTTTGAATTATTACTATTAGACCTAAAAATGCCCAAGTTAGATGGCCATGCATTGCTAAGGGCCTTCCGTGAAAAAAACAAGGAGACTTCGATAATAATAATCTCAGCGACCAGTGATGTTTCCGAAGCAATTCAGGCAATACGCGAGGGTGCTGACGAGTTTGTTGCAAAACCAATAAGGGATCTTGAAGATTTTGATGTAATTGTAAAAAAGACAATTGACAAAGTAAGGCTCAAGAAAGAATTGGAGGCTTACCGCCTGCATCTTGAGGAACTGGTAAAAGAACGCACTTCGGAGCTGCTGGCCACGAACGAAATGCTTGTTGAAGAGGCCAAACGCAGAAAAAAAGCAGAACTTGCCATAAAAAAAGGGTCGGTTAACCTGATGTCTGCAATCGAGTTGGGTAAAAAACATATCGCGAAAGAGCTTCACGACTCTATCAGCCAACGGTTGGTTTTCAGCCGGATGAACCTTGAGCTTGGTATTAAACAAAGCAATACAACCAACGACTACTTCTCCTTAGCCCTGCAAAACATCGATGAAATTAGCCTCGAGATAAAAGAGATGGTTAAAATGCTCTACCCGATTTCACTCGAAAAGTACTCGCTCGAGGAAAATATCCGCTCATTGGTCGAATCCTTCGGAAAAAATACCGGCATCACCGCTCAATTTTATTGCAGTGGAGAAGAACTGAACGTGGGGAAGGACATGAAACTGCACTTGTTCAGGATTTTTCAGGAGACATTAAACAATGTAGCTAAACATTCCCGCGCCCAAAAGGTCGAAGTAACGTTAAACTTTTTCTTTGATTCAATTTTAGGCACTATCCGTGATGACGGAATCGGACTTAAACAATTTGAAGAAATTGACCTGTCGGGAACCGGATTTTTTAGTATGAAGGAGCGGGTTGGCGAGATGAACGGAAAGCTTACCATTACTTCTCCGCTTAACTCGGGGGTAATGGTTAGTTTCGAGGTGCCATTATGAAAATCCTGATTGTTGATGATCACAAGATTGTACGTACAGGAATAATCTCGATTATTAAAAACATTCCGGAATATACTGTTGTTGGGGAGGCAGAAAATGGTGCTCAGGCAGTAGAATTGGTAAAAACACTGGCACCAAACCTTATTATCATGGATATTAGTATGCCCGAAATGGATGGTGTTGAGGCTTCGCACGCGATAAGGCAGTTTAACCGGGAAGTAAAGATACTTATCCTGACCATGCTCGAAGATGAGCACTATATATTTGATGCCCTTTCTGCTGATATTAACGGTTACCTTTATAAAATGGCCGGAATTGAAGAGATACAGCGGGCACTGGAAATCATCGAAAAAGGCGGGTCCTATTTCGACTCGAGAATAACCCGCATTATACTCGATAAAAACCGGGGCGGGGCAGCTGTAAAGGCTGTTTTAAGCGAGCGGGAAATAGAAATTCTTAAATTTATCGTCGCAGGGTTCACATCCGTGGAAATTGCCGGTAAGTTATTTATCAGTCAATTTACCGTTCAAAAACACCGGAAAAATATCCTTAAAAAACTTGAGATAAAAGGAACGGCTGAACTGGTAAAATATGCAATAGAGCATAAAATAGTACAATAAAATCGTGGCAATGAATAATTAACTCATGTTACGCAAAATTGGGCTGAAGCCCAGTACGGGGGTGTGTGACTTGTGATCCCCCGAATAAATCCGGGGCAATTGTAATTAGCTGCATTTGTTGTTTGAAGCTTGTTAGTTGATTTGTTCTTGTTGATGATTGGATCATTGTAATGAAATGTAATTATGGGCCAAACTTGATTTAAAATTGCCCCCGGATTTATCCCACTGCTATCTGTTGGGAGGCATTGGGTAAACCGGGGGAGAAAATGAAAACAACTCAAAACAGGCTTTAGCCACTCACCTGTTATTTGTTGAAAAATCCTCGCCCGATTGCTGACAAAATCCATTCGGCCTAAACCAGACTTTAGCTCAAATTGCGTAAGGTGAGTAATTAATAAAGAGGGCAAAATTCAAGGTATAAACCCGAGTGTATTGTCCTAAAAATAAATGGTCAAGACACTAGGCAAAGACCAAAAACCGGTAACATTTGATGTAAAGTGATAGAAGTTCGTCGGATGTAAGGGTTTTATAATTTCAACGCAGAACTACTTAACAACCATTACCGCTTAATTAGTACCTGATTCCGCTGCAAAACAGAGCACCCGGACCACCAAGTTTATAATTTTCCCGCATAATACCCACTTTTAGTACCTCAGAATACCCTCTTTAGGTAATATAATTTTTCTGAAATATAACCGAATATTGAGTAGTAAAAATTATATACAATGTTTTGAACGAACCCGGAAACTTTCAGGCTAACTCCCTGCAGTATTACTCGCTGTCCAATATTAAAATGCTCATCATCGATGACGATGCCGGGTTATGCCAAAGCATCAAGTTCTTTTTTGAAGATCACGACTCTCTGGTTTATTGCGCGAATAATGGCTCGCGCGGGTTGGAAATGTTTGATGAATTAAATCCTGATATCGTTTTAGTCGATTTGAATATGCCGGGTTTGGACGGGCACAGTATTGTATCTCACATTTCGCGGAAATCACCTCATGTGCCAGTTATCGTTGTATCAGGCACCGGCGTTATAAAAGAGGCCATCCGCTCGATGAATTTAGGAGCATGGGACTTTGTCTCTAAGCCCATCATGCATTTTGAAGACTTAGAGTTAAGTGTGTTAAGAGCTTTGGAAAAGGCATTTTTGATAAAAGAGAATAGGAATTACAAAGAAAATCTTGAACGGCTGGTTGAAACCCGGACTCATCAGCTCAATGAAAAGTCACGGGAGCTTTCAGGAATACTCGTACAGATAAAATCAGCAAAAGAAAAGGTTGAACACTCAGATAAATTGAAATCCGAATTTCTGGCACAAATATCTCACGAGATCAGGACACCGATAAATGCAATTGTCGGATCGACTGAAATGATAAAAATGGAACTCGATGATAATCTGAACGAAGGAATGCAAAAGTGCTTAAGTATCATCTCCAAAGCAGGTAAACGGCTGATAAAAACAATTGAATTGATACTGAATATGTCCGAGCTGCAAGTAGGAGCGTTTCAAACCTCCCCGGAGGAATTGGATATTGCAGTCATTTTAGACGATATCATTTCACAGCATGCATCAATGCATCAGGATAAAGGAATTCAGTGTCATGTACAAGGAACCGAATCGGTGTGTATGGTAAAAACAGACAAACATTCGGTTGAACAGATTTTTTCGAATTTAATTGACAACGCGTATAAATTTACTGCCCAAGGTGCTATCACGGTAACACTGAGGCAGGAGGCTGACAAAACATGCACCGTTCTTATACAGGATACCGGTGTGGGAATTTCGATGGAGTACTTGCCATTGTTGTTTCAGGCATTCTCGCAGGAGGAGCAGGGGTACAGCAGGTGCTTCGAGGGAAATGGGCTCGGATTGGCTCTCACAAAAAAATATTGTGATCTCAATAATATAACAATCAATATCGATAGCGTTAAAAATCAAGGCACTATAGTTTCGCTATCATTTAAATAACAACAACAGTTAAGGATCCTTCGATGAGAAAGTCAGCTTTCAAATTAATAATTCTAGTTTTAGGGCTAATCAGCCAAACAACATTTGCACAGTCGGACCTACAGATATTTGGATTTGCACAAACGCAATTAAAATATCAAAAAGGCAGCTATGAGCGTTTTTTAACGGTTAATGGTGTAAAACAAACAAGCTTGGCCTCGAATTATGACCAAGAATCTACAAATTTTATCAGCGGTTCAGTTCAACAAATGAACATTTTTTTTAGAAAAGAGATGACTGATAATGTTACAGCCTGGGTAAATTTTGAGATATTAAATAATTATTCGAGTGATAATAAATGGGGCGGAATGAATTTGGAAGAAGCCTGGGTTAGCTATCAGTATGACGATCTGCTAACTATCAAAGGTGGGTTACTTGTTCCCCGGTTTAACCATCTCAATGAAATAAAGAACCGTATGCCCCTTATTCCGTATATCACCCGTCCCCTTATTTTTGAACCGACATTAAAAAATACAATACATCCGTCGATATATTTACCCGAAAGAGCATTTATCCAGTTTACCGGTAAATTGCCGGTTGAGAATGTGACGTTAGATTATGCACTTTTTGGCGGTAATTCTGAGACTCAATACCAGAATTCTGATCCAACCAGACTTATCGAAACCGGTGCGGATTCCGTAACATTTAAAATGGTTGGCGGCCGCATAGGTGCAAAGTATGGCGATTTCTATGCAGGTGTGTCAACAACATTTGATGCTGCAAATTATCAGGCGGTACTTAAAGAAAACGTAAAAAGGAACAGGATCGGCTTTGACTTTGGCGGCACGGTTCAAAATGTTTTTTTCGAGGGTGAATACATTGGTGTATCATTGAAACCTAAAAACACAAACACTGATATAAATAAATCATTTTACTATGCAACACTTGGGTATAACTTAACCGAACAATGGTATATCTATGGCAGTCATAGTACATTAAAGGATAAAGAAAATCCGGCTTTCAAGAATGGACTTAATGGCAACATCCTTGGTGCCGGGTTTAAACCTCTGCCATCTCTTACCCTTAAGGTTGAATATTCCTCATATAAATGTAACGATACCTTTGATGTTGATGTTCCAGTTGCACCGGGAGTATCAATGAAGTTCCCCTATACCGTTGACATCGATTTTAAAGCTGTTCAAATTGCAGCAAGCTTTCTATTCTAAGGAAATACAATGAAAAATATATTACTAATAATCGTATGCGTGCTTGGCTTGTCTGTTATTGGATATTCACAAGTTAGTGTTATTGCAAATAAATCAGTCGGTGAATCTTCATTATCGGCCTCTAAAGTGTCTGCTATTTTTTCACTTGACCAGACAAAATGGGGTAATGGCGGCAAAATAGTGGTAATTGATAATTCATCCGAGGCAAAAAGCGGATTTTACAGTGGAATCGGAAAAGATGCGCTTAGTATGAAAAAAGAATGGATGAAAAAACAGCTAACCGGTGAGGCAAAAGCACCTGAATCTCACGGCTCTGACGCGGAAATAATTGCAAAAGTAGCCGCCACCCCCGGTGCCATAAGTTTTGTTAAAAGCAGCAGTGTAGCTGCCAGTGTAAAAGTACTCTTAGATTTGAAATAGATTATCAAGGCGTTAAGCCGGGAGTTTCGAATGAATTTCAAAAAATACCTGTTGCAGTCGATAAGAAACAAGGCAATCGCGGTATCGCTGCTGCCCCTTATTCTTACCATCGTTTTTATCATAATGTATTATCCTGCAAAGGAAAAAGACACGAATATTGCTAGTGTTAAAGTTCAGGTTAAAACACTTTCTGAAATGCTCGCGTTTTCTGTTGGTGCAGGTCTCCAAGGCAGTAATTTTGAACTCGTACAGACTGCTTACGAGTGGGCAAAAAAAGATAAGAATGTGGTTTTTATCTCAATAATAGATGAGAGTAATACTCCTATCATCGAGTACAATCCACGCAAATATGCCGTTAGTGCAAGCTCTGTAAAAGCACTTTCGATTAATGATGAGAATGCCACACTTGCAAACGCAACAGAAATAAAATATTTGGATAAAACCTATGGAAAGATTGTCCTTTTGTATTCTCTTGAAAGCATGAACAGCAGTATTGCTGAAGGCCGGACTACCACATTGCTGATAACTTTTGCCATCCTGCTTGTTGTTAGTTTTTGGGTTACTTTTGTTTTTAAGCGTATTGTTAAAGGAATAACCGGATTAAGAGATGCTGCACAAAGAGCCAGCGAAGGCGATTTGACGGTAAAAATAGATCATAACTCACAAGATGAAGTGGGTGATTTGAGTTTGGCATTTACGAAAATGCTCAATAACATTGTTGTTGCAAACCAACAACTAGCCGAGGAAAAACTGTCAGTAGAGAAAAAAGTAGAGGAGGCTGTTGCTGCATCGGTAGCACAGAGCCGCTATCTTTCTGAAAGCACCAGTGTCATATTGAATGAGATGAAAAGGTTCGCGAATGGAGACTTAACGACGACACTGGAAGTACAGGGTAATGACGATATAGCTAAATTGTATTCTGGATTTAACGACTCAGTACAAAATATCAGAAAGCTCCTGACAGAAGTTTCCGAGGCTGTTGCCGCTACAGCCAGCGCCGCTGCACAAATTAGTTCAAGTGCTGAAGAGATGGCAGCAGGCGCTCAGGAACAAAGTGCCCAATCTAACGGGGTAGCTTCGGCGGTCAATCAAATGACTTCGACAATTTTAGATTCAAGTAAAAATGTTGCAATAGCAGTCGATTTTAGTAAAAGTGCCGGCAGCAAAGCGCAAAACGGTGCAAAAAAAGTCAATGAAACAAAAGAGGCCATCGGGCGTATTGTTTCATCTGCAATGAGTACAGGAAAGATAATTTCTTCGTTGGCCGGCAAGACTACGCAAATTGGAGAAATTACCCAGGTGATTGATGAAATAGCAGACCAGACCAATCTGCTTGCGCTTAACGCGGCCATTGAAGCTGCCCGTGCAGGCGAGCAGGGCCGCGGCTTTGCCGTGGTTGCCGATGAAGTAAGAAAACTGGCTGAACGGACAACCAAGGCAACCAAAGAAATTGCTAACACTATTAAAGAAATACAGAATGAGGCTCAGGAAGCCAACCGCTCGATGGCTGATGCCCGGCAATCTGTTGAGGCAGGAGCAAAACTCAATGACGAGCTGGAAATAGCGCTTAAAGAAATTTTGCTTGAATCTCAAAATGTTGAAGGTGAAATTACGCAAGTTGCGGCGGCAACCGAAGAGCTGTCTTCAGCAGCTGAAGAAATTGGTAAAAACATGGAAATTATGCGTCAGGTAATCGGAGAGTCAGCATCGGGCACGCAGCAAATAGCCCGTGCCACAGAGGACCTGAACAGGTTAACGACAAAACTGCAATCGCTAATTTCAATGTTTCAGTTTGAATATGCTAATACTTCAGGTCCGCTTGTTAAAAAGCAGGCTGGCAACAGAACACTTGCAACTAAAAAGTGGTGAGTTTCTGTTACAATTGAACTTCTTACCTACTCTCCCAAAACACCGAATAGACTGCCTCGCCCTTGCGGGGCAGTTTTTATTTAGGGCGATGGTTGACAGGAAGCCACGGCCTACACAAACTGAGTACCCGGGTATGCATTTTTGCTATTCCAGCGTAATATATGGTGGTTTTTACGGCAAATAGAACTATTGCATTCGGTTTCTGGTTATATATCACGTGAATATTGCTGCAGACTTATTACATTAAAAACTTACAACAGGATATACTTTGCTAAATAGTACAGATTTTCCGGTACAACATCTTACTGATGTGTTTATTGATAACTCGTCATCCGAGGTATGGAAGACTTTGTCTGATGTGCAGAACTGGAAAAATTGGCAGTCGAATATTTCCCGTTCATCGTCCGTGGGCTCTATGATACCGGGGGCTGTATTCACGTTCAAGCACAGAGGTGAAAAAATAACCGCGAAAATTACCGAATCGGAGGAAAATACTGTTCTTGAATGGTCCGGTTCTTCTTTTTTTAACACGTATTTGTTCAGGTGGGAATTAAAGCAAACGCGAAACGGCACACATGTTATTGTTAGAGCGGGCTTTAATGGTACCTTCGCGGGCTTTTTTGTGCATGCCAGAAAAAAGCTTTTAAAAAAGGACTTGATTACATGGACAATAACCCTTAAAAGTGAATGTGAAGGTGAAGATTAATTCTTAAATAATGGTGTACGACAATAGAATTCTGAAAGTTGTAATTTCGCCTAAGATTGCAATTTCTCTCTAATAAATATTAGGAGGCTTTGTTTAAGCAAGAAGAACAAACAGTCGTATTTCACAATAGTCAGACTTTAAATTCCTAGTAATGTTCTATGTTTGCTTATTCCCCTACACAAGGTTCGCCCCCGCCGGGGACATTAAAGGGTAGAATGCGTACATCCCGTGGGTTTCACCCAAGGTTACTGGAATTCAGGCCTTCAGGGCTGTTGAACAGGGAGGCAACGGTCAGAAATTTTGTAATTGCACTTAAAAGCTCAATGCTCCGAAGGAGCTAAATTTGAATAACCGCGGGTGAAACCCGTGGAAAATCCCCTCCCCAAACCCACCGTCCCCGAACGGGGACGAACTGTCCTCATGGGAAGTACCGTTTATCCGGAATAATACCTTGCTCTATCAGTATCCGCTCTAATTCCTCATTAAACGAAATTTTCCGGTGGTGTTCCTGCTGGTTTTTAATGTAGTTAACTATTGTATCTTTATCCGAGTGAGAATAAGTTATAGCCGCATAGCCTTCAGCCCAACCTGCAAAGTCTGGAAAGTTTTCATTTTGTTTTAGCCAAAGTGAAGTAGCTACTTTTATATTGCGTATAAAATGAGAAAGTGCTATGTCCGGGTGCAAATCCGAAAGTATATGGACGTGATCTTCCATTGCATTGATGCGGTAGAGGAAACCTTTTTGTGCCTGAATGATGCCAAGGGTGTAGGCGAGAAATTCTTTAATATGCTGCTGGCTCATGGTTTTCTGGCTGCCTTTAGTCCGGAAGATGATGTGATACAGTATCTGTCTGTAACTTGACATTATTGTTGTCCTCCTCAGTTCGCCCTCTTTCAGGGGCGGAATTTTTTGTTATTCTCTTTGTCCACGGGTTTCACCCGCGGTTACTCAGATTCAGCCCTTTCAGGGCTGTCCCATTAATCGATTGAATTTTTTTAAGTTAACGATTTCCGCAAATTACAAAAAAGCATTTTTAAGGCAAAGTTTGTTGTTTTGTTTATGATTCACGGGGTTTCACCCGAGGTTATTGAAGTTCAGCTTCAGGGTTCCGATAAAAGTTCCACCCTGAATTCAAGACCTCTTTGGAAGATATTGATGCAAGCAGATATCTGGCTGTTGAATGGAAAATTTCATTTGAACCCCGAAATCTTGTATAATTTTAAAGTCGTACACCCCTTAAATAATTGTCGTTTTGAAAACAACAAATTCATTCCTATCTTCATATTTTTCCATAACCGATACCAGCAATACATGATACCCGATATTCGCAAAATAAAACACGCGTGGATGCCATTAACGTCAATAACAGTTTGGGGGCTTTCTTTTATTGCCACAAAGATGTTACTGTTGTATCTATCTCCTCTGCTTATCATCAACTTGCGCTTAATATTCGTCATCCCTTTTTTACTGGTAACCGGTTTTCTTGCCAAAAAATCTTTTTCCATTCAAAAACATCAGGCAATTTGGATATTGTTGCTTGCACTCATTTCAATCGTGCATCTCGGGATTCAGGTAACCGGTATGCAATTTACAACGGCCTCGAATACGGGATGGATAATTGGCACTGCCCCCATATTTATTGCCATTTTAAGCCGTTTCCTACTAAAAGAAGTTTTACATCCAAGAGCGGTTTTCGGCATATTTGTTTCGCTTTTTGGTTTATTGTTGTTAATGTCAAGAGGAAATTTCAGCAGTCTTTCCTTTGGAAGCGGCATGGGCGACCTGCTTGTTCTGACGAGCTGTTTAACGTGGGCTGTTTTTACTCTTGTTAACCGTAAAATAGCGTTGGATTGCCCTCCGGTGACCAGTTCATTTTATATGTTTGCCTTTATGGCAATTATTATATTACCATTTAATCTTAATGAAAACTCGTTGCAGGCCGCGGTATCATTACCGGCCTCGGGCTGGCTGGCAGTTGCGTTTCTTGGTATCTTCAGTTCGGGTGTTGGTTATGTACTATGGGCAAAAGCACTCAGTTTGTCAGGCTCCGTAAATACCTCTGTCTATTTGTATATTGAACCGTTTGTAACGCTTTTTGGCGCTTGGTTTTTTCTTGGAGAACAAATACCATTAATAGCCATTGCCGCGGGCCTTATTATTATGCTGGGAGTAGCAATAGTTAATCTTGCTTAAATCCGCCGTCTTAGCTCATCTGCTGTATCTTAGGTGCTTACCATAAGATGTTTACACTACTCCAAAGAATTATACCTATCGAGGACTCCTTTCGGATGTACGACATTTTGAACTTCTGTTTCTTTTTGATGGTCCTAAATGAGCAGCCTGACAGCAAAAAGTATCATAGCGGTTATCAACCAAAATGGTTTCTCAATCATGCACAAAAGGTCGTACACGCATACTTACTTTAAAATTTTCAAAAACTTTGCCTATCTTGCAAGTAGATTAATTAAAAAGTGCGATATAATTAGAAAATGTTTTCACTATGCCTACACATAAAAGGTTAAAACGCGGACTGAGTGCAGTCTATTTCCCTTTGCTGCTGCTTATGGCCACTTCATTTATTTACATTTCTTATGGGCTATTACCGCTTGACAACGCCGGAAAGGTTTTCGGCAAAGAATATTTCCCGTACTATCTCAATAAAACCATGATCTACAAAACTCCTTTCGGTGAGGCTACAACTAAAGTTACACTCAACAAAGGAATCTACTCGGTTAAAAATGACGGAGAAAAATTTGCCTATCATCAGGACTTGTTAATTGGCAGCACCGGCATCGAAATAAAAAGAGTGTATCAAAAATTTAATCTTTTGGCCTTCATCACCAAAGAAAATTCCGTTACCTACAGCAAACCTGTTATGCGCATGCCTATGCCATTAACCGAGGGGCGCACTTGGTTTTGGAGTGGAATGGAATATGTGAACGGGGATTCTGATAGAGTTTACGTGAACGGTAAAATTATCGGGATTGAAACAGTTCGGGTTCCGGCGGGGCAGTATCAGGCACTAAAAATCGAAACAATATTCAAACACGAAGATTCAGGTAACAATAAAATTACCGATTGGATTGCTCCAAACATCGGAATTGTTAAAACAAAGATAGAGATTAATGGCGGAGGCCTTATCGGTTTTATCCGGACAGTAATGGGATATGACGAACTGGTATTTGAATTAAAGGAAATCAAGTAACAGCTTGCGGAAATCGGGGATTATTCCGTACTGCTGTTGCTGCGTTTACCAGGACGGGTACTGGCATTCCGGCCGGGTTAGAGAGTTTATAAATGCCAAAGATGATTCTTCGATGAAACCAGCCCAACAAAACTGGATTCTAACTCCATGCTAGAGAGGTTAGAGCAGAACCCCGTCTATGCAAAGCTTTGATGAAGTTATTTTAACCCAAATTATGCATTTCAATCTTCAAAAGGCTGTAACTGCATTAATAACTTGTGGTTA
>JACPGF010000318.1 GCA_016182615.1 Ignavibacteriales bacterium | reverse complement strand
TAGAATCGCCGTTCGCATCAGTCATTCTGAACTGGTTTCCGCCCCAGTTTGCAGGAGCGCCGGCATCAACCTGAAAATCACCGCGTACAACAAGTGTATCCGTTGCAGCATTAAAATTGCTCATCTTCATCTGGACCTTCATGTTTGCCTGAAAAGTAACGGTAATGTTACCGGCATACAGAGCTGTTCCACAAAGAAGTAAAGTAAGTAAGAACTTTCTCATCATGTACCTCATAATTAGTTAAAGGAGTTATTATTAAATAAGTCAATCACTAGATTGAAATTAAAAACCAACAGTTACACCAATTTTCGAAATCGCATCGAAATTCTTAAATGTGTTGTAACTATAATCAACACGAGTATAGAAATCACCCATATCTAACTTTACGCCAACACAGGCACAAAAGCCTTGTTCCGCTGCCTGCATAAAAAGTGAATTCCATCCTATTCTTGCAGAAACCAAATCGTTATAAATGGCTTCTCCCCCAACATTTAAATATGATGTATTGTTGTTGGGGTACACTGCATCAGTTTCAAAACGGCATTTCAAATCTTCCGTCTCGATAAAATTATAATTTAGACCAACCGTGAACGTTAATGGCAAAGTCCATGAATCGGTAGTTAACTCACCGGCTATATTTTCATTATTGCCAGATAAAGGCTTCCTATCGATATCAATCGGTTGAAACAAGTCTTTTCCTGCCATTTTCATCTCTGTTCCAAAGTTAGAGATATTCATTGCAATATTCAAGCCTTTAATTTGCGTATAGAATAAAAGTCCTATATCCATTGCAAAAGCAGAAGCTGACTCATGATATATTTGCTGCCTGATGTATTTGATGCTTCCACCAATGGAAAAGCGATCCGTCATGTTTCGGGCATAAGTGACAGAAACTGCCAAATCCTGAGCTTTCCACTTTTCACCGGTACCGTTGGTGTTATCTTCAGTTGTTACATCATCTTCACCATAATTTAACTGATTTATACTAAATCCAAAAGCATCTTCGTCAGAAAGTTTATAAGCAAATCCGAACCAATTAAAGTTCGTGCTTACCAACCACTCCGAAAAGGAGGCTGTAAATTCACTTTTTTTCAGGCGGGAGAGCCCTCCCGGATTCCAGTATAAGGCTGATGCGTCGTTTGCTTCAGCTATATACGCTCCTCCCATCCCCGTGGCCTTAGGCCCTACGGGGATGTTCAGAAAATTCGCAGCGGTGGTGCCGACTTTTGTTTGCGCATGGATATACTGCAAACCAAATACAAGTAATACTAATAATGCTATTTTTTTCATGGTTACATTCCTATGCACAATTATTTAATAATTGCTATTTTACCGGATTTTTTCGTGCTGATCCCGTCTGATTCAACAACGTAGAAATAGACTCCGAATGCAACATCTAACCCTTCCTTGGTACGAAGATCCCAGGAAAGTTCACTGCTGAATATATCGGTTCCATTTTCCAGATCACGCACATGAGCACCGCTTGAGGTGTAAATGTGAACCTGACTTTTTGGAGGCAGATTCAAGAACTTAATTACACGATCACCACGGCCTCTTACTCCGCTCGGGGCGGGAGTTTCATAGAGATTCGTAACAATATAAGGATTGGGGACAACCCTAATATTTTTCATACTCGCTGCTGCTACATCTACATTATAATAAGGTGCCACCGTTCTAATTGCAAATTTATCAACCGCTGTAAATGGTTTTTTAAATTTAATAAATAGTGTGTCACCCTGTTTAGCTTTATAGGCAGTATCAGTACCGCCTTTACCAAACGAGAGCAGCCATTCAATGTTCTTGCCATTTTCATCACTTAAAACAAGTAAATCATTAGGAACAATAGTGTGTTCAGCAGTTGAGTCCCCGTCAGAAAGGTAGATAAATTTTAACCGCTTAGGGGCAGATGGAATAGAAACATCATAGACTTTAAAATTCAACTTTGAATATGCCGGGAAAGCCGCATCAGTGACAACGTCGAAGGTATCTGTCCTGTTTGACACTTCGCTATAAGTATCCTGAAAAACGATCGCATAATCTTTTGCTGCCCTTTTTACCGGGTAATTCAAGCCGGGAATAATGAACGGTGTGGCTACGGTCATTGGTCTGCGGGTCGAATCGGGTGCGGAAGCAATTTTCCAATAAATTGAATCCTTTTGAATGAAATCCAAAGATTTCCACGTTGAATCCATTTTGACTGCCAAACCATTAAAGAAGGAGCCTTCTTTCAAATCGAAGAATTTGTTATCCTTTAACAATATAGTACCGCTTGCAGAATCAGTGACTGAATAGGAGACTGCAAAAGGGCCCTGCATAACAGAATCCTGTGTACTTTTACCGGGCAGTTTATACTTCTGGGCTGAAAGAGTATCTTTAAAGGTAATAAGATACGTTCCGGTTTTAATCTTTGTCTGATCTATTATTCCGTACAGCGGTGCCTTGCTGCTTGTACCGGCAAGACGAATTATCGGGTTTTTATCAGTAGCACCAATAAACCCAGGTGACTTTGGTGTTGGTACCGCCATGACAGCATTCTTTGAAAACGAATATTTTCCGAGTGCATCACGGGTAATGGAACCTTGCAAGCTATTCTCTTTAGGATACGTGGACGAATCGTTTTTAC
>JACPGF010000317.1 GCA_016182615.1 Ignavibacteriales bacterium | reverse complement strand
CCCTGGGTAGATATTGCATACTACAAAGGGTTAAAACGGAATGCTTTAACTCTGTTCATCGATAGGTATTTCGAAAAAACTACTCTTGAAGCCGCGGAGCACATAGTATTCGTTACAGAATTTACCAAAAAAGATTTTGTTGATAAGTATCCTTCAATCCGCGATAAATCACATGTTATCTATTGGGGTTATGACGAAGATATGTTTGAATCACTTACCGGTGATTCGCGGAAGAATGAGGAGCTTGTCATTGTTCACGCGGGAAATATTTTTGATTTTCAGAATCCAGCCAAGCTTTGGGCCACGCTAAAAAAAATGAGTGATGAAGGGCAAAAAATAAGCATACGCTTTATAGGTACTGTCTCCCCTGCCGTCTCACGCGCTATCGAGGAAAATGGCTTACAGGAAATGACGAACTACATGGGATTTTTGCCCTATAAAGAGATGTTACAACAATTATCCGGGGCTGATTTTTTATTAGTGTGCCCGAGTGAAAAAAGGCATATCCCGGGAAAACTGTTCGAATATTTACGCATTGGCAAACCTATTCTTGCTATTGGAGAAAAAAACGAAGAGGTAGCTGAAATATTACAAAAAGCACAGGCAGGACGGTTCTTTTCTTTTGATGAGTCACCGGAAGCTTATTTATTAAACAGAACAGCGAGCAACACAAATAAAAACTATATCGAGTCTTTTGAAAGAAAAAACTTAACAAAAAAATTAGCAGCTATATTACAGAGAGAAAAGTAAATTATGCAATTTAAAAACAAATACGGTTATTTTACCGATGATAATAGAGAATATGTTATAACAGACCCACGCACGCCACGCCCCTGGTTTAACTATATATGGAATGAAAAGTATGCGTCACTTATTTCGCATACCGGCGGCGGTTTCAGTTTTTTTGAAACTCCCCGTGATAACCGCTTAACAAGAATGCGTTATAACTGCTTACCTTGGGACAGGCCGGGAAAGTATGTGATGGTTAAAGACCCTGCCACAGGTGAATACTGGTCATTGAGCTGGGCGCCTACCATAGAAAAGGAGTATCAGCTCTATGAATGCAGGCATGGACAGGGCTATACCACGATAAAAACTAAAAGAATGGATATTTCTGGAGAAATAACCTACTTTGTTCCTGAAAACCACAATTGTGAAATATGGAAGGTAAAACTGAGGAATGATAGTGATTCTCTAAAAAAACTAGAAATTTTTTCGTTTGCTGAATTGATGATGGGTAATGCGATGAATGACATTATCAATCAGCCAAATGATAAACATTTTACCGAGATACACTTTGATAAAAAGAATGCAGCGCTTGTATGCAGCCGCAGATACTGGGTATTAAATAAAAAAGTTTCGGTAGAGCAGCCAAATCTTGAATGGGCTTATAATTTGTATTTTGGCTCGTCACTACAGATAACGGGCTTCGACGGTAGTCTTGATAAATTTATCGGGAAATGGCGTTCTGAATCAAACCCGTTAGCAATAGAGAACGGAAAAATGTTTAATTCTGAAATAACGGCAGGTGACCCTGTTGCTGCCATCCAATCCAAGTTTACCCTTAAACCTGGTGAAGAAAAAGAATTCGTGGTGGTATTGGCGATTCATCCTAAAGAGCCGGTTAACGCATATAATATATTGCAATGGAAGAAGATTACAGATATTCAATATTGCAATACACTGCTTGAACAAGTAAAGCAAAAATGGGATATTTATTTTTCTTCAACCAAAATTGCAACACCGGACAAAGATTTTAATACAATGATGAATGTCTGGAATCCATATCAGGCAGCAGTAACATTTGATATGTCCCGCAATTCAGGCTACTATCATGGCGGGTTACTTTTTGGTACCGGTTTACGCGATCAGTTCCAGGATATTCTTGGTGTTGTTACGGTAAACCCGGCAAAGACCAGAGCCCGGTTATTAAATGCTTTGCGCTTTCAGTTTGCAAACGGTTCAACATTGCACAATTTTTACAAGCTTTTGGATTATGGAGAAAGAACAAACCATTCCGATACTCCGCTTTGGATACCATTTGGTATTGTTGAATACTTGAATGAAACTGCCGACTTCAGCTTACTTGATGAGAAAGTTAATTTCTATGATGAGGGCACCGGTACGGTGTACGAGCATTTAGTAAAAGCTGTGGAGTTTTCCCTTTCTGCCGTTAGTAAGCGAGGCATCCCGAAAATAATGAATGGTGATTGGAATGATACACTCGATAAAGTTGGCCCCAAAGGCAAGGGGGAAACAATTTGGGGGGCATTTTTCCTTGGTTATAACCTCAGAAAATGTTTCCCGCTTTTAGAGCATCTTAATGATTCCGTTCGGTTAAAGGCATGGAAGAAAGCTTACTTGAAACTCTACTCGAAAATAAATGAGATTGCCTGGGACGGACAGTGGTATATCCGGGCTTTCAAAGATGATGGTTCACCACTGGGGACTAAGAGTGCAAAGCAAGGAAAGATTTTTATTAATTCTCAGACTTGGTCGGTTATCTCCGGATTAGCTCCAAAGGAAAGGGCTGACAAAGCACTTCAGTCGGTAAAAAAATATCTTGCGAAACCAAATGGCATTCAGATTTGTTATCCTTCATATACAGAAGTTGAAGCCAATGTAGGTTTGATTAGCAGGTGTGTACCTGGGAAAAAAGAAAACGGCGCAATATTTAATCATGCATCATCCTGGTTTGTTTTGGCTTCGATATTAAATGGTGAAGTGGATTTCGCGTATAATATTTATAAACGAATG
>JACPGF010000334.1:453-7070 GCA_016182615.1 Ignavibacteriales bacterium | reverse complement strand
CGGTATATTTTGTTAGTGGCGTGTTTTTGGAAATGGAAAAGAGTTTGCTGCCAATTGAAGTTTTTGACAAACTCCAGAGCGTACCAGTAAGCAGACTTATTCCTGCAATAAGCCCAATATTCGCCCATGAAAATGCAACTTCCTTCATCTCAAAAATGTAACGGTAGAAAATAATCCGCTGTACGACAAGTATAGCATAGAAGACAAAAAACGAATCGACAAATATTGCTTTACTTAAATTGCCAAGGTACTCCCGTTTTTTCTGAGCGGCAAGAATATTTGCAGGATTAATGACCGGTGGTTGTTTTAGTTGTTTCATTACCGGATCTCCACTTCTTCAGCATCATTCCCGTAAATCTTTTTAAACCAGTCATTGTTAATTTCATCCGGCATGCCCTGATAGATAATTTCGCCATCCTTCAACGCGATAACACGGGTCGCGTATTTCCGTACAAGGCTTAAAAAGTGTAAATTACAAATAACCGTTGTACCAAGCTCTTTATTTATCTTTTCGAAGTACTGCATAACGGTATTTGAAGTAGCGGGGTCTAAAGAGGCTACCGGCTCATCGGCGAGCATCAATTCCGGCTTCTGCATAAGGCTGCGTGCTATTGCAACACGCTGCTGCTGCCCTCCGCTCAATGAATCAGCCCTTGCTTCCGCCTTATCAGCAATGCCCACAGTTTCGAGGCAATGCAGAGCTTCTGCAATTGCAGCATCGGGGTATCTATTCAGTATTGCATTTAATGAGCTCATTGAGCCCAATCTTCCTGTTAATACATTACTTAAAACCGTGTGCCGCTTGATAAGATTAAACTGCTGAAATACCATTCCAATCTGCCTGCGTACATTCCGCAGGGAATCGCCGGAAAGCGTTGTGATTTCAGTACCCATAAATTGAACACTTCCGGATGTTGGCTCTACCAGCCGGTTGATGCAGCGTAATAACGTTGATTTACCGGAACCGCTTAAACCGATGATAACGAGAAACTCACCCCTAAATACTTCAAAACTGACTCCCTTTAAAGCATGGGTACCATCCGGGTAAACTTTATGCAGATTTTCAATTTTCAGAATCATTTTTTTACCAGTTTTTCGGCTTTAATATTCAGTTTTCTCAGCATTTCTTTCATCGCATCATAGTCACTATCTTTCGCGGGAATTAAACCTTTTATGTCAGAAATTTGATAGAGCACCTCAGCTCCTTTTGGGGTTTTAAGGTATTTCAGTAAGGCTGCGATAATTTTTTGTTCCATCTCCGCAGGTATTCCATCCCTGAAAACAACCGGGTCATTAGGGATCGATTCGGTTAATGCGATAATTTTAACTTTCTCTTCAACATCGGGGAACTGTTCCAATACACGCATACGGGCATCAAGTATCCTTCCATCATTGGGGTCTTTGGGCGAATGAAACGAAGCCCCCGCATCAACCTGTCCCTGATACACCATTGTTATCACATTATCATGCTTCATGGCGAATACGGTTTCTGCCGGTTTAATTCCTTTTTTGTTCAGCAGATCCATTGGCAATATATAACCAGAAGCTGATGAAGGATCAACAAATGCAACCTTTTTGCCATTCAAATCTTCCAGAGTATGTATTGGACCGTCGGCCCGTGCAACAATTTGCCCGCAATAAGTTGTCATCCCGTTGTCACGCATCAGGCGCAGGCGTGCATGCACACCGTACTTTTCACGAGCCATCAGAAAAGAGAAAGCATTGATGACCGCGATATCAGCGCGCTTGCTGCCAAAAGCCTCAACAACAGCAACAAAGCTCGAAGGAACTGAAGAAGAAAAGTAATAACCGGTTTCATTATGCAGATAGTTGAGGAGGTCAACCGATTCTGTGGAGATAGTCTGCGCATCAACCGATGGGGTAACAAATATTTTGACAGGATTATTTTTTCCGCCGAGTGCCCTTTCGGAATATTCTTTGACCGTGTTATATATAATAAAAACGATTATGGGCAGTATATATATTAAATACCGTGATGCCTTTAAAAAATTCTTATTAACAGGCACGCAGTTCACCATTGTAAGAATTTGATAGAGAGAGTAAAAATTGAAATTTAACGTGCATTAAATATGATAACGGTCCAATTTAAAATTCTCACCAAGATATAGCCTCCGGACATCTTCATCATCGGCTAGTGTTTCAGCGGAACCGCTGCGGAAAATTAATCCGTTTATAAGAATATAAGCTTTATCAACAATACTCAAAGTTTCATGCACATTGTGATCGGTTATCAGTACACCTATCCCCCGGTTTTTTAAACCGGCAACAATATGCATAATATCTTCAACGGCAATCGGGTCAACACCGGCAAATGGTTCATCCAGTAGAATAAAACTCGGATCTGTAGCCAGACTTCTTGCAATCTCGCAGCGCCTTCTCTCACCGCCGCTGAGCTGATATCCCTGGCTCTTGCGGATATGCCCTATATTAAAATCCTCAAGCAGTTTTTCCAGTTTTACTTTCCGCTGCGCGGAAGTAAGTTTTGTCATTTGCAGAATACCCATGATATTATCTTCAACGCTCAGCTTTCTGAAAACAGATGCTTCCTGCGGCAAATACCCTATTCCCCTTCTTGCCCGCTGATACATCGGTACTTTTGTAACTTCTTTATCATCAAGATAAACTGATCCGGAATTCGGTGAAACCATACCAACCATCATGTAGAATGTAGTTGTCTTTCCCGCACCGTTGGGACCTAAGAGCCCAACAATTTCCCCTTGTGTAACCTCGATGGATACTTTATTAACGACAGTTCGTTTTTTATAAATTTTAACAAGGTCTTTACTGCCTAAAGTATGTAAGATTTTTTTCTCTTCTGCTGATTCCATATTAGAATTTAAACCGGTTATTTTTGATTGAACTAAATAGGTCCTTTTTGTCCGGACGGTTATCATATATCCGGAATTGAGGCAATGTAAACTGCTTTTCCTTACCTGTCACTAATACTTCAGGATAGAATTCGCTCTTTGGCTCGCCGTATAAATGTACTTCATCGACTTTACTATTCAGAAACTCGATTTTTGCATCCTTTGCACTTGCTTTAATTAAACCGCTCGCTTCATCTTCTTCGTATAAAAAGTACAAACTCAATACATTTGCAAAAATCTCAGTCCGAACTAATTTGTTAGCCCTAAAATACATTCTAACCTGTTCACCGGTTACTTGATCAAAGCGTGCCGGGTAAAATTCGTTACCGGAAATAATCATCGCTTGTTTCCGGATATCCGCGCTTTCAATTTCTTTATTTTTCATGTTAATCAGAACCGTATCACCCGTAAGTTGTGAGCGGTCGTACCAAAGTATCGGCTGCATGAGTGAATCGCCCATTTTATACGTCTGTATCTGTCCCGCTGAATTTCTAAAAATGCTAAAATCACTTTTCGAAGCAAATGAACCTCGGAGAATACTCACGGAATCAGTTGCAATAAACTGATCACTGCTGTCTCTGTACGCCTCCATTTTATTACTTTTAATAACCATTGTATCAACTGAGACAACAGTATCCTCTGTTTCATTATATGTTGTGTCCACCTGCACTAAAATAGGATTATCCTCAACAAGCGTGTATAATTTCGCGCGGTAGTCAGATAAACGGTTGCCGTAAATTTCCGTGTGGTCTTTCAGGTTCTTCACCATCACGTTCCCATACCCGAATGTTGTTTTTTCAGATCGCAAATGTATTAATGAATCAGCATGAATAGTATTTTCCGGATCGGTAATCTTTACATTGCCATAAGCAATCGCTTTATTTTCCTTTCGGAAATATAAAAGCCTGTCGGCGGTAAGTACTGCTGCGCTATCGGTCAGCTTAACATTCTGCTTGAAATCCGCTTTTGCCTGTTTAAAGAAATACTCACCGACAATAGCGTTAAGAATTACTTTTTTATCATCAAGCACAACACCCTTTTCCTAAAAGGCGCGCCGTTCATTACCATAATAAAATCCCTCATCAGTGCGAATTGTTAAAGTATCTTGTGTAACCACTACCCTGCCGATAAGCCTTGCATTATTTGCAGCAAGAAATTGTATTGCCCGGTCACAGGTAATAACAACATTACCCTGACGGAGTACGACGTTCCCAACCACCTCCCGCACCGAATAACCATTTTCCACTCTGCCGAAAAGTTCATTGCCCGTTACAATAACAGGATCTTCTTGGGCGGCTGCTTTAGCTGGAAAAAATAGTACAACCAGAACTAAAGCAAAAAAATGTATCGTAAACCACTCTTTAAATTTGCTGGGTTTGCAATTATTCATTTGAACCTTTTGCTGCAGTTACATACGTAACTTTATGAATAACATAGTTCCGCAGGAACTGATCGGACTCAAAACCATACCCTTGAATTTTCTCAACTTTTGTCGTGATGGTCACAAATTTATCAGTAATAATCTTTGCACGTTCATTTTCCCAAAGTAGTTCTTCTGATTCCAAAGTCACTCCATCAGTATTTTTTACAACAACATTTTCATAAGCGAAAAGGTTTTTAGTCCTGTCATCTACTTTTCCATGTTTTGAAGTTAAGACGGTTTCAATCTTCTGTAAAAGATTATAAAAATCAACCTGAACGGATGAATCTAAAAGCGTTTCCATTCTTTGCGGATAAGCCCGCAAATAACCGGTGTGCAACACTGCTTTGGTCTTGCCTGAATCAGTAAATACAATTACCGATTGCCAGCTTTCCTGTGCAGGCATATCCTTTGAACTAATTGTACTGCCAACAATTGGCTTAACTTTGGCTGACTGACAGCCGGAAAGAACTAATAGCAGCAACGTGATGCTGAGCAATAAAACAACCCTGCTTCGAATATCGAGGAATCCAAATAAATTATTTATCATCACCGTAACTTTAACCCGATATTTACCAGATCATGCAAATGAACAATGCCAACAGGGGTATTATTCTCATCTGCCACAACCAGCGCTGTAATTTTAAAATTTTCCATCAATTGCAAAGCTTGTGAAGCCAATTGATTCGGAGATATCCTTTTGGGATTTTTCGTCATAATTTCATGAGCCCTTAAACTGCCAAAATCCATGGTCTTCTCCATCAGGCGGCGTAAATCACCATCGGTAATAATTCCGGTCAAGCATCCCTCCGGGTTAACCACCGCGGTAACGCCAAGCCGTTTAGAGGTTATCTCGAGAATTGAATCTTTTAGAGAAGCCCCTTCCGCAACCCGTGGTACTTCATCTCCCTTTTTCATAATTTCGCTTACGCGTAATGACAACCGTTTACCAAGACTTCCACCCGGATGCAGCATCGCGAAATCATTTTCAGTAAATCCCCGCATGTTGAGCAAGGCAACAGAAATTGCATCACCCAAAGCCAGAGATGCGGTTGTTGAGGCAGTCGGTGCAAGATCAAGCGGACAAGCTTCTTCCGGCACATTTACGTGTAATAAAATATCAACTTCCTTTGCAAGCATTGAAGCATGGTCACCAAGCATACCAATTACCAGAACTTCCATTCGCTTAAACATGTGTATAAGACTCAGCAATTCTTCTGTTGAGCCGCTTTTTGAAAGGACGATAACGACATCTTCTTTACGCACCATTCCCAAATCCCCGTGCAGGGCATCAGTCGGATGGAGATAAATAGCGGGTGTTCCGGTTGAATTCATCGTCGCAACTATTTTCCGCGCTATCAATCCGGATTTACCCATACCGGTTAAGACAACTCTCCCCTTACACTGGAAAAGAGTTTCGACGGCTACCGCAAACTCATTACCAATGTCTTCAAGTAAACCTAGTACGGCTTTACCTTCAATTTCAATGACTTTTTTCCCGTTAAGAATTATTTCTTCTCTCGTCAAGATAATTTCTCGTGTCTGATTTCTGTTTTGAATTTAAAGAAGTAATTTAAGAATTATAAATTAAAAATTATGAATTATGAATTGTTTTAGACTTTTTTTTTGGTAGAAACATCGTTTTCCGGATATTTGACCAAAAACCAGTTTTGTACATTAGTTTACCCGGTTAATAAACATAATCGTCCCGCCTTTACCTATGTTTGATAAGTAATCACCTCAATTACGCTATTCTAAACTATTCCATTTTGTAATGGAAGTTACACATTACTCAATTAGACCCAGTGCCCCCCATTCATAATTCAAAATTCATAATTCATAATTAACTCAGGTTTTTTGTATCTTTTCATCATAATTCGGAAAAGACATGGCAAAAGATAAAAAATTTAAGTTAGTAGCAAATTACAAGCCCTCAGGTGATCAACCCGAGGCAATACGTCAATTAGTTGAAGGAATAAACAGCGGTGAACAGTATCAAACGCTGCTTGGGGTAACGGGGAGCGGTAAAACCTACACAATTTCAAATGTTATCGAGCAGGTAAACCGGCCAACTCTTATTATTTCCCACAATAAAACGCTGGCGGCGCAGTTGTATTCGGAGTTTAAATCATTCTTCCCGGAAAACGCTGTCGAATTTTTTATAAGCTATTATGATTATTATCAGCCTGAAGCTTACGTGGTATCAAGTGATTTGTATATTGAAAAAGATATGGCAATAAACGAGGAAATTGACCGGCTCCGGTTAAAAGCTACTACTTCCCTTATTGAAGGCCGCAGGGATGTAATAG
>JACPGF010000334.1:0-442 GCA_016182615.1 Ignavibacteriales bacterium | reverse complement strand
TGCTGAACAAATTGTTTTCCTGAACAAGGGTGATGAGATGCCGCGCAAACAGCTTATGCGGCAGTTAATTGATATTTATTACACACGGAATGATACTGAGTTTACAAGAGGTGCTTTCAGGGTACGCGGTGATGTACTGGAAATAATACCGGCTTATGAAAATGACGAAGCGATACGCATCGAATATTTTGATGATGAAATAGAGCGGTTATCCATTATAAACGCTTTAACCGGAGAAGTGATAAAGGAGATTGACGACATAGCCATTTATCCGGCAAAATATTTTGTTACGAACAAAGAGAAATTGCAGCAGGCAATACTCCTGATAGAAGCTGAACTTGATGAACAGCTGAAAAAATTCCGCAGTGAAGAAAAGTATCTTGAAGCACAGCGAATTGAACAGCGTACCCGCTTTGATATTGAACTGATGAAAGAGGTCGGA
>JACPGF010000333.1 GCA_016182615.1 Ignavibacteriales bacterium | reverse complement strand
TTTGCCCTCGTTGGTGTCGTCGGTTTACTCGTGCTTAATCTTCGGGGAATAAAGGAGGCAGTCGTTCCTCTGGTTCCCATATTTCTGCTATTTGTGGTAATGCATGTGTTCGCTATTCTGTACGCGATAATTTCGCACTCGTTCAGTGCCGGTCATGTTGTGCAAAATGCGGTTAATGAGCTTTCGCAAACAAGCAGCCAATTAGGGATATTTGGGACCATTTTCCTTATCATGAAATCATTTAGTATGGGTGCCGGTACATTTACCGGAATTGAAGCCGTGAGTAACGGTATTCCTATTTTACGTGACCCCAAAGTAAAAACTGCACATAAAACAATGCGGTACATGGCAATTTCCCTTGCTGTTACTGTTGTTGGCTTAATGGTTGCATACTTGTTGTTTGAAGTACACCCAATCGAAAACAAAACACTGAACGCTGTTCTTTTCGAGGCAATGACAAAAAGCTGGAATCCAACGGCTGCATCAATATTCATATTTTTTATACTTTTTTCGGAAGCGGCATTGCTTCTCATCGCGGCACAGACCGGATTTCTTGATGGTCCGCGTGTCCTTTCCAATATGGCATTAGACAGGTGGATGCCAACACGGTTTGCCAACCTGAGTGACCGTTTAGTTACGCAAAATGGAATACTGGTAATGGGGCTTGCTGCTTTTTTTATGATGTTGTTCAGCAAGGGCTCTATTGGTTTTTTGGTCGTTTTATACAGTATAAACGTGTTTGTTACATTTTCATTATCACAACTTGGTATGGTCCGGCACTGGTGGAGTGAAAGAGATGTTGAAAAAAAATGGATGAAGAAAATTTGGGTGAACGCTGTTGGATTGACGGTTACCACTTTTGTCCTCCTTTCGGTAATCATTATCAAGTTTGAGGAAGGCGGCTGGATTACTATTGTTGTGACCGGTTCACTTGTGTTCCTTTCGTTCAAAATAAAGCAGCATTACAAAAAAACCATTATTCTGTTAAAACGGCTTGATGAAATTACTGATTCATTTAGCGCTTCAATATATAATGCAAATGGCGTCGAGGGTGATGAACCTGTAAAACCGCTGAAAGACAATTCAGGGAAAACCGCGGTTGTTTTGGTAAACGGATTTAATGGACTTGGTGCACATACCTTGCTGAGTATTTTTCGCATGTTCCCGAATATGTTTAAGAATTTTGTCTTTATTCAGGTTGGCAGCGTGGATGCGGGCTCTTTCAAAGGGGCTGCTGAAGTTGAACATTTGGAAAAGCATATCAAAGCTGAAGCGGATAAGTACGTGGATTATATGCAGAGAAGCGGTTATTTTGCTGAGTCATATACCTCTATCGGAACAGATATCGTAGAAGAGATTACAAAAGTAGCAGAGGATGTTAATAAATATCATAAAAATGCAATTTTCTTTGGCGGGCAGCTCGTATTTCCCGAAGAGACGTTTGTTTCACGCTGGCTGCATAATTACATTGTATTCGCGGTTCAGCGGAAGTTCTACTATGAAGGCTTTCCATTTGTTATTTTGCCAATACGAGTATAGGATTCTACATGAAAAGATATGATTTGCATGTTTTTGTCTGTGAGAATAAAAGGGAAGAAGGGCATCCACGCGGATGCTGTTCGGATAAAGGGTCTGTAGCGTTCAGGGAACAGTTAAAATTAAGAGTTAAAAAGCTTGGTCTGCCAATTGATGTACGGGTAAACAGTGCAGGCTGCCTTGATGCATGTGAATTTGGTGCTGTTATGGTTGTATATCCTGAAGGCACGTGGTATGGAGGAGTGCAGGAGCAAGATATAGATGAAATTATCGAAAGCCATATAAAGCTGGGAAAGCCGGTTGAACGGCTCATCATAAAAGATAAAAGGTTTCACAAAGATGAAGCTAAGTAAAGCAAAGCGCCGGGAGCGGGCAATCAGATTTATAAATACATTGAAAAAGCAATATGCCACTGTTTCAATCGCGCTTGATTATTCCTCACCATTTGAGCTGCTGATTTCTACCATACTGAGCGCGCAGTGTACTGATGCCCGGGTGAACATCGTTACCAGGGATTTATTTAAAAAATATCATACACCGGAAGATTATATTAATGCAGATAGTAGTGAACTTGAGAAAGATATTTTCTCCACCGGTTTTTACAAGCAGAAAACAAAAAGCATTCAGAACTGCTGCCGGGAATTAATTGAGAAATATCAAGGTTTGGTTCCACCCGATTTCGAGAAACTTATTGCATTACCGGGTGTGGGCAGAAAAACGGCTTCTGTTGTACTTGGTAACGGGTTTGGAATTCCTGCAATTGCGGTTGATACACATGTTAAACGCATATCGAATATTTGGGATTTAGTTGATACGGAAGACCCCGATAAAATTGAAGAAAAACTTAAAGAATTACTCCCACCTGAAGACTGGGTTATATCATCACATCTTATTGCAACCCATGGCAGGCAGGTGTGTTTTGCCCGTAAACCAAAATGCACTGAATGTATATTATCGGACGAATGCCCTGGGGCAAAATAATCGGTTGCAGGATTTGCATCAACCGTGCATATAGAAAACGTCCATGTAGAGTGATTTTTACAATTTTGGAAACCCTTAGTGAATGTGAAATTGTAAAAGGTGTTACCATTTTTGGGTCACACCTTTTCCCTGTCATTAAAATTAGGACGAAAAACTGCCACCGATAATGTAGTGTTCTAATTGATTAATAAGGTGTTCTTTACCCTCGATAACAGCTTTTATAACATCACCTACAGACACTACTCCGGCAAGTTCTGAATTTTCGTAAACAGGAACGTGGCGTATTCTTTTACTCGTCATAATTTGCATACATTCTTCAATCGGGCAATTGCTCTCAACCGTAAGAACCTTTGCAGTCATTATATCGCTAATTTTCAATTCTTTTGAATTCTTGCCAAGTAACGTGACTTTTCTGGCGTAATCGCGTTCAGAAAAAATACCGACAAGCTGGTTCTCCTGAAGAACAAGCACAGCACCAATATCTTTTTCAGCCATTAGTTTTAATGCGTCAAAAACAATCGTATCAGGGGCAACAGAAACAACTCCGGCAGCTTTGTTTTTGAGCAAATCGCGAACAGTTTGCATGATTTTTTCCTTTTATGTAGAGCAATTCAACAATTTATTTTTTTATAATAAAGAATAATTTTCATATAAACAAAGAGTTGATGATGGGTGGGGTGTGTGACTGAAAGATTATATGAGATTTAGGTAAATAAACACGTTCATTTATTTAGATCTAATGATTATGAGTTTTCCACAATAGTCGTGCGGTCTTTTTAGTACGCCTTCTATGCATATTAGAAAGGAATTGCATTTTTAGGCGAAATTTCAACTATCATAATTCTATTGGCGCACACCCCCTTTGGAGCGTAATACCAGTGTTTATGGAATAGGTGGTTTCGGTATCCGGCTCGGAAATTCATAAATAATTTTCAACAACATTTCACTAAATGCAATTAAATCCCCCGCTTCATCTTTTGTCATCATTACAATTTCATGTGTTGCTTCATTCCCCTTTTTCCGGATGTAGTCAACCCATCCTTTACCTCCTGGCGGTATGTACCCCATTTTCTCTAGGAACTCAACATAAAATATAAATTGTTTTCCCTCATCTGCACCTAGTGTTACCGCTATATGCATTAACAGTTTTCTACAGATTAAGACAGCCGCTGTGAAAGCATTAATCGAAAAACACATTCTAGCTTCATAATACAATTTATATT
>JACPGF010000321.1 GCA_016182615.1 Ignavibacteriales bacterium | reverse complement strand
CTTCCGAACTTCAGAAACTCGGTGTATAAATATGCTCCCACGATAAAAGTGAAAATCCGGAAGCCCGCCAAGGGCTGGAATAGCTATAGAAAACAGAAACAAAAAATACATTGCAGCTCCAGCGGAGCGGAATTTTTAATACTATCTATTTTATTTACTGTTTAAGAGAATCCCACCGATTTTTCAGGTGAGCCGGGTTTTGCTATAATTGATGGATATAATAGCAAATAGTGTGTGCTTTTCGTGAATCGGTTTGTTTCCCCGAATCATCCTAAAGTTGTCTGCCATTCTCCATTATTGAAGATGTGTGATATTTTTTTATGACCAGTTAATTGAGTTCAATATAGATTACGCCGGCTAATAAATGAAGCCTCATCAGTTTTTAACACTACTGATGAGGCTCATAAAATTCAGGGACAATGGGAGCTGATTTTACCTGCTTACACCCATTTCTTTTAATAAGAAACCGGCGTTTCCGACTTTTTCAGCCACGAAAAGCACGTAACGCATATCCACGGAAATGGTCCGCTGTTTTTCAAAATCGTATTGCCAATCGCTTATAAGGGCTTCATAATTGCCATCGAAAGCCAGACCGATCAGTTCACCTTTTGCATTCATTACAGGACTGCCGCTATTGCCGCCGGTAATATCGCACTGATGGGTGAAAGCTACCGGGACATCTTTCATAACCGGATCCACCCATTTGCCAAAGTCTTTATCTGCATATAGTTTTAAAAGTTCTTTTGGCGCGTTAAATGGTTCCTCTCCTGTGTTCTTTTGAACCAATCCGGTAAGCGAGGTAAACGGGCTGTACCAAACAGCATCCGCGGGGCTGTACCCCTTAATGTTGCCGGATGTAAAACGCATTGTTGAATTTGCATCAGGATACATGTTCATGCCCTTCCATTCGAAAATGGCATCGAGATATTCTTTTCTGATAGCGGTAACATTTGCGCCAAAGCGCTGATTAACCATCTGCGCCTCTTCGGTAACCGGTGCAAGTTTTGCAGCAATGTTAATAAACGGATCATTTAACGCGATCAGTTCTTTAGTGGACTTTGTAAATAATGTTTTGGCAAAGTCCATACTATTCAGTTTAGAGGAGGCAAATGCCTCGTTAGCGAATTTTTCAATCGAAAAATCATTTTTATCGAGCAGATAACTTAAACCATCGACTCTTTGCCCTTTAGGGAGATTAGCAGTTAATTGCATAGTCCTGATAAATATTGCTTTATCAAAAGGCTCATAGTAATCATTGTATGTATATTGTAATTCATCAATAGTCTGTTTTACCGCGTCCTCTAAACCGGGCTGTCTTTCACTTTCCGGTTTTTCTCTCTCAGCAGCTATAGCGTAAATTTGCATTGCAACGCTAATCTGCATCCCTGAAAGATTGCCAAAAAGCCCAATCACGTCGTCACGCTGCTTTGTATCGCCAATGGCATTGTATTCTGCTTTTTCACGGGCAAGAATAGTTCCGTATTTTGCTTTACGATCGGGATTGCCGTTCGCCCAGTTCATAAAGTCTTTTTCGTAATCTAACTTTTTCTGTAAAAAGTTTGTTCTGTTCATTGCCGTCACTTTGCCTTCAAAGTTTTTCATGGTATTGGCAAGGCCTTTAACCAGATTTGAAACTTTAATGGCACCTTCACGGTCATTTTTAGTCAGGCTTTCTGCAATCCCGATGATATCCTTAAAGTTTTTAATAGAGACAGGATAGTTTTTGTTGAGGTTCCAGTCAACCGATGTAGATGAACGGTACCGGGTGGTAAATCCTGGAAAACCCATGATAAAAGTAAAATCACCGTCTTTCAAATTACCTTTAGCGGTTTTTAACCACACTTTTGGTTTGTAGGGAACATTAGTTTCGTTGTATTCACTGCCGCTTCCGTCAGGAGCGCAATAAACACGGAGGAAGGTAAAATCACCGGTGTGGCGGGGCCACATCCAGTTATCAGTTTCGCCGCCGTAATTACCTATTGCAAACGGGGGTGCATAAACTAACCGGACATCTTTGAAGAGTTTATAGACAAACAGATACTGTTGTTTCCCGTTAAACATTTCTGCAACGGTTGCCTGTATATCATCTTTACCCTTTTGCTCCGTTTCCTTCATTATTGCAATTTTTTGCCCTCTGAGCTTTTCTTTTTCAACCGGATCTTTACCCGGTTTCATCGCTTCATTAATTTCTGCCGTCACGTCACGCATTTCGAGGAGTACTCTGGCAACGTATCCGGGAGCTTTTATTTCGTCTTTTTTGTTTTTTGCTAAAAACCCATTAGCGAGATAGTCATTTTCCTTGCTTGATGCGCGTTGAATAGCAGTAAATGCCACGTGATGGTTTGTGACAATTAATCCCTCGGATGATACAAACGATGCAGTTCCGCCGCCCAATTGGATAATTGCATTATACAAAGCGGGTTTCTGTTTATTATAAACATCGCTTACCTCCATCTGTAAGCCTTTTTTCTTCAAATCGAGTTTGTCGATCTGATTCAGCATCCACATGCCTTCTTGCGCGAACGCGGCAGCAGAAATAATAACAAATAGAAAAAGAGAACGAAAAGTTTTGAACATTGCAACTCCGGTAATTGTGAAACCACAAATTTACATCTTGGGCTCTTTTTTGAAAAGAAATATTTGAGGAACGGTTTATAAAGAGGATGTAGAGATTGTTTCGGTTCAAATCCAAAATCGGTGGCAAAAGTGTTACGCATAGAGTTTAAAGAGTCTGTAAAGGAAAAGGTCTTTATCGTTCACACCTCTGACCCTTGCCATTAAGGATTTTATCTTAGCATTAAAATTCTCACTTTGTGCATT
>JACPGF010000322.1 GCA_016182615.1 Ignavibacteriales bacterium | reverse complement strand
TAAAGGATATTTTGTTAAAAATAAATTAGTATTTAAACTTTTTATAAATCTACATATCCTCTGCTCAACTTGTTGTGAGATGCACCTGTTCGAGTGTACTATGTTTAAGAAAAGTGCCTGCTGTCACATGGAAAATACCATTGTCTCTTAATTAATATACATAAAATCATACACATTGTGTTCATCGATGTGTTTTTTGCCGCCGCCGTTCCATTCAGCCTGTTCAATTAACACTTTCCGGAATTCACCCAATCCCGCCCCGCCATGGTCATCCTGTGCCCCAACAAGAACAGTCACCTGTGTATCCTTTGTTATTATGCCGATTAATGACTTTGGAAGAGAAAAATATATTTCGTTTTTTTCGGTACTCCCTAAAGGCAGTTTCGCATCTTCAGGTGCAGGTAAATAGGAAGCCAGTACTTCGCCCTGTGCATTCCATACCTCTAAACCACCGCCGATAAAAATAACTTTATTAAACTGCCGGTTCTCCGGAAAGGTGAAGCTTGTATTCTTTAATGCACCAGAACCAAAACCACTGCTGCCATTTTTGATATATATGCCGGCAATTGTCAGTTGGAATCCGTATTCAGGGTGCCACTGTGGATTGGTAAGTGTTGAAAATTTAAGAGTGAAAAAATAATTGGTTTCATCTTCTTTTATGCTCAGCTTTTGAATATCTAAAATGCCTGGTTTAAAGTTCGGATTTGTCGGGTATGAGTATGCTTCGTCAAGAGCGGCATCTCCGGCGGAAATTAACTCTACTGCCTTTTTAGATACTTTTTTAATGTCGTTATTATTGAGCATGGGGTATTCAGGTTTCCTGAAAATATTCAACGTAGAATCAAGTCCAAACTTTGCAAATTTAAAATCTGTTAATAAAGTTCTATCAAAAACCTCATATTGTGGTAAATTTTGCAATGAAAAAGATACATCATTCACCGGTGGATTTTTTACTGAAAGTTTACCCTTTCTTACTGAGAAAGTATAATGAGTATTTTTATCCAATTGGAAATTTACTCTGTATAAGGATTGTTTCGCGGGCAGATTAAAAATAACATTTCCATTGTCAACGCCGGCTAACCTTTGCAAGGATATAGTATAATCCATACCTGTTTTCTTAATAGTACAAGATAAAACCGATTCCCCGTAAAAGATGGGGAATGTGCTATTCCGCAGGAAGAAAGTTTCGGCAGGTGAAATGCTAATCTCTTTTTTGACAAAATCGGTATGGATGCGTGACAATGCTTCCATGAGTTCAGCGATTGTTCCTACAGCGCCTTGATGCAATATTTGGCGGTTTAATTCATTAGTTAAAGTCATCGCCTTTTCTGCAAAACCAGCCCTGCACAAATTAGTTATCACCGGTCCAATATTCCACTGCCAGATGATACCATTATGATATGCCGCATCCTTTGGATAGAAAGGCGGAAACTCATGGTAGGGATGGAAATTTTTATCCTTGTATGATAATGATAATGCGCCATACGGGGTTACAAGCGATGAAAAATTTTTGTTAAAAATTCGTGTGCGTGTCTTTTTATCCGTTATAAGTAATGTATCTTCAAGCGCGATAAACACGTTGGGGCGGATGGAATAGTCGGCAGTATTATTTTTTCTGATACGGTCAGCAAATTGGAAATCCGGAGAAATAAACATGGCACTGAAATTTTTGACGAGGAGTTGTTCCGATTTAATACAATCTGCTGCGAGTTCTTTTTCCTGAAGGTGGTTTGCAATTTCAGCAGTGAACTGTAATTGTTTTCTCCAGAGAGTTTGTATATCATTGGCTCGGTTGCCCCGCGGAGACCATGGTCCTTCAGGCCCGACTGCATCCATCCAAGTTTCGGCATCTGCATGAGTTAAAAACCCATTGGCATCTACAAATTTTTCCTTGGCCGCGTAATAGGCAATTTTGAGCTTTGGCATTATTGATTTAACAAATGCGTCATCCCCGGTAAGTTTCCAGTAATTATAAGCCTGAATAACAAAATATGGTGTGCCGTCTGTAGTATTATAGATAACATCCTGCAATGTAACCCGGTTTGGAATCCGTCCATAGTATTGACTGATTGGTAAAGTATCCTGAAAAGTTCCAAATGCCGTCAGAATGTCCTTCGCATCCTGATAAAATCCATTAACAAGGCAGGCGCCGGGTAATGAAATAAATGTATCCCGCCCCCAATTGTTGTTAAACCAGGGGAGGCCGGCAAAAATACCTTTCACATCCTGTGTAGTTACCAATGCATCTACCGAGGCACAAGCCCAGAGATATGCTTTATCGAATTCCTTATCAGTCGTCGTAATTCTGCAATGCTCTAAAACAGCGTTGATTCTATCCTTACGCTTTTTAATCAGCTCATCAGTCCCAGCAAGTGAAATTGCGGCTGCCGTGTTTTTGCTAATGGTGAAAAGCAGAGTAAATGGCTTGCCATTGTTGTTAATCTTTACTCTTCCATTTATGGTATTATCTGCTTGTATTGTGCATAGGGTGCCTATTTCTGCCTGCATTTGGTAACCGGGAAGGATAGCGCCCAAATCCCAGCTAATTTTCTGCGGTGAAAGAGATGATACTCTGCCGCCTTGAAAATTGGTAAACGTAAAGTCGGGATTGTTTAGCCCGCCATATTTCAAGACAAAAGCATCCACACTATCCAATAACAAAAGTTCTTCAGTAATTCTGTTAGGGTAGTTTCTGAAAAGATTATAGAATAGCTGTTTGTTTCACCATGAAACTGTGAGTAGTGCTTGTTTGTGAACGTAAAAACTCTGTTGCTTCCCGGTTTACAAGGTATAGCAATATTATCAATTAAAAATGTTTGCTGAGTGTGCAGTAGTGTTGTAAATAAAACAATAAAAAGTACGGAATGGAATGCTTTTACCCGATGCATAATATACCTTAAAACCTCAATGAGAAAACTGGAATGATGAATTAAAAAAAAGCGGGGTGTACCCGCTTTTCAATCAGCTGTGTCTTATATTAAGGATGTCGCCATCTTTTACGATATATTCTTTACCTTCAAGCCGCCAGGTGCCAGCTTCTTTGCATTTGGCCATACTGCCGTGTTTCAGGTATTCTTCGTAATGAACCACTTCGGAACGGATATATTTCTGATAAAAATCGGTATGAATTGTACCTGCAGCTTCCTGCGCGGTTATATTCTTCTTTATTGTCCAAGCCCGGCATTCATCCTCGCCGACGGTGAAAAATGATTGCAAACCGAGTAAATCATAAGTAGTTTGGAGTAGTTTATCCAAAGCTGAATCGGTAATGCCAAAATCGGCCTTAAATGCATCTGCTTCTTCGGTACTTAATTGAGAGAGTTCGTTCTCGAATCTTGCAAAGAACGGGAAGCGGGCAAATTTGCCTTTTCCGAATGATTTATCAACTGCTTCTAATATAGCCGGTATTTCATCTTTGGAATTTTCATCAAGGTTCAGACCGATAATAAGCGGTTTTATGGTAAGGAACTGATAACCTGAAATAACCTTTTTTTCATTATCATCAAGGACGATAGTGCGGAGTGGATGCTCCCGTTCGATGTGTGCCTGTAGTTTTTTGAAAACCGGCAGTTCACGCTGTAATTGTTCGTTTTTTGCCTTTAGAATATCTTTCTCTATCCGTTCCAGCCTTCTTTCAATTAAAGACATATCGGAAAGGATGAACTCTGTCTCAAGAAATTCAATATCACGGATATAGTCGATAGATTCTTTAGGGTGGGGGAGTGAATCATCTTTGAATTGACGGACGATATGCAGCAAGGCATCCGCGTTTTTTACGGTATTCAAAAAATCCGCGGTAATTTTTACTTTGCCGTCATCGGAAAGTGCAAGACCCGGTATATCGAG
>JACPGF010000339.1 GCA_016182615.1 Ignavibacteriales bacterium | reverse complement strand
TTTTAAGAATTTCTTCCCATAAGTCTGCATCCTGCAGATATTCACGTGAAATATCACGGATCGTTTGTTTATCCTTAACAACTGCTTTTATAATACCTTTTTGCTGGGCAAGTATTCCCTGCGTAATAAAAAGGAATACCAATGAAAGAGCAGCGGTGAACCGGAATATTTTATGCATTTTTAACATCATGTATATATATGTTTAAATTGATGACAATGTCTTTGGAAGTTTAATAGTAAACTCCGTGAAAGAACCTTCCTCCGAAACGGCAGTCATTTCGCCACGGTGTATCTGGCTGATGATATCATAACTTATTGACAGTCCAAGACCTGTGCCTTCACCAGTCGGTTTCGTGGTAAAAAACGGTTCAAATATTTTTTGCAAATTTTGCGCCGGAATACCGGTACCGTTATCCCTGATTACAATGGTCAGCCATTCGGGTGATTCCGATGTGCTTACTTTAAGCACGGGAGCAAATCCGGGAACGACGAGCCGCCGCTTGTTCATTGCATAGAATGAATTGTTGAACAGATTGATAAACACCTGAGATAGTGCCTGCGGGTTAAGATTAACTATTGAAAGGCCTTTCTCGAACTGCAAATCAAGCGAACAATTAAAGTCCTCAACAACGTTTCTGATACCATGAAAAGCTAGATGGACCGACTCATCAAGCAGTTTATTTAATTCTGTTTTAACAAACTCGCCGTTATCCATCCTTGAATGTTCGAGCATATTTTTAACGATATTATCTGCACGTCCACCGTGTTCGGAAATTTTTGTAACATTCGTCTGAATATCGCCAAGAATTTCATCCACGTAACCAAAATCCGGTTGTGCATTTTCGTCTTTGCTCCTGTCCATTTCCTCACGGAGTTCATCGACAAGCCCGACAGAGAGTTTTGCAAAATTATTAACAAAATTCAACGGGTTTTTAATCTCGTGTGCAATACCCGCGGTTAACTGTCCAAGTGAAGCGAGTTTCTGAGACATGACCAATTGTTCCTGCGTTTCTTTTAATTTGAACAATGTGTCTTCTAAAGCTGTGTTCTTCTCTTTTAATTCAGTGGTACGGTCAGCAACCTTTTGCTCCAAGTTTTTATTGTATTCCTCTAACTGCCTGTTCTGGTCGGCAATTTGAGCAAAACTTGATTTGAGGGACTGGCTCATATTCACTAATGTAGAGCCTAACACACCTATTGAATCCTTTCCCTTATAATCAACCTTAATATCAAAATTACCGGAGGAAATTGTTTCTGCAGCTTTGCTCAGTTTAATGATGGGCTTGCTAATATCATTCGAAAACAGCACACCGCCGGACATGGCGATGCCTAAACCGACTAAAACCCAGAGCATTAATGAAAATTTGATTTTCCCAACCATTTGATAGGCATCAGCCTCTTTAATCTCTGCAATAATTGCCCAATCGAGGTTTTCAGGGAATGCATAGCATCCGACTATTTTCTCATCTTGGCTGTTCGAGTAATTCAACGCACCCTGCACTCTGGATTGTGAATGTAACATAGACAAAGCCTGTTTTACAATTTCAGTCCCCGACACATTCTGGCTTTGCTTTGCAAAGAGTTTCTCACCTTTATTATTTATCAGAAATATCTGCCTGCTTACATTACCTGAGTAAAAACCGGTAATAAATTTTTCCATTCTGGTAAGATCAACCCGTGTTACTAAAACGGCTTCAGGTGAACCGGGAATGCGAATAGGCACCGTAACATTCATCATCCACCGCTGTAATGACGGGAAATAAAACGGTGCACTATTCTCAGATTTGTCTTTTAAGGCAACCGGCATTTCTGTTTCTGAGAATTCGAAAATATTGGCTTCTTTACCTGATTTTTGAGCCTCTGCAAGATAATTGTCCTTTAATACCTTTATTGCTGAAATATATTGCCCTTCTTGTTTGAAAAATAATTCGGCATAGATGATATCTTCCGACTTTTTGACAATACTGCTCAAAATGGAGGCTTTTTCATTTCCGCCAAGATCCGGGTTTTCAAGACTTGTTTTTAACGTACCGATTGGATCCACTACTCCGGATTTATAAAAATTGTTTATCGCTCCGGCAACCTGTCCCGCATCCGCGGAAAGGCTTTCATTTGTATTACTGGTTATTTCGTCGGTTGTTATGCCTATCATATTCCAACCGGAAATGCCGAGCGGGATAAGTGCAACCAACGCGAAAAAAGTGAATAGTTTTTTTCTCCAAGACCACTGTAACATTTTGCCCTCTGTTCCTGTTTTCTTGTTTATAGGTATTTAATTGCCATCAAGGTAATATCATCAAACTGGTCTGCTTCTCTGCTGAATTCAGCAATTGCATCGATAACATTCTTCAAAATTTGCTCTGAAGATTCAACTATTCGTTCCTGTACAAATTGAATTAATTTTTCTTCACCGAATAATTCTTGTTCGGGATTTATACAATCCGTTGCACCATCAGAGTATATAAATAAAAGGCTGCCGGGAGTAAGAACATTTTTCTTTAATTCGAAATCGGTGCTTGGAAACATTCCAACTACCGGACCGGAAGGTTCAAGCTCTGTTTGTGTCCCGTCCAGCCGGTAAATAACCGGTGAGCAGTGTCCGCAGTTCACATATTCAATTTCTCCGGTGTGCGTATCGAGTACACCAAAGAACAATGTTGCAAACATGTTGGCATCTTCATGAATTGTGGTTATATAATCGTGTGCCATCTGCACGGTTTTCAGCGTAATATCAGGATCGTTCTCGTTCATGATTGCATACGCGTGAAGCAACGAGCGGCACAAAGTCATGAACAATGCGGACCCAACTCCTTTACCGCAAACATCACCAAGCATAAAACACACTTTATTTTCACCGGCGAGCGGGAAGATATCGTAAAAATCACCGGCAACTTCTTTCGCGGGTTGAAAATGCGCGGCAAAATCCCACCCCTGAACCGGATGGATAGATGTTGGCAAGAAACTCAGTTGAATCTCCCTGCCGATTTGCAACTCTTTCCGTACATTAACCAGCTCATCACGCATAGAGTTCGATTCTTTTAACTGCTCAACTTCCAAAATTGTTTTAAGCAGAGTTTTCTCAAGATCATCAAAATCAATGGGTTTTGTCACAAAGTCATATGCGCCATTATTCATTGCCGTCCGCAAGTTTTTCATATCGCCGTATGCTGAAACGATAACAGAACGGAGCAACGGATACTGCTTGATAATTTCATTAAGAAGGGTAAGCCCGTCCATTTCCGGCATGTTAATATCAGACATAACCACATCAATATCCCTATGCTCTGCCAGCTGCTCAAGAGCAAGTTTGCCATTATGGGCAAACACGAAACTCATGTCACCCGAACGGATTTTTCTGCGGAAATGTTGACGGACAAGTAGTTCAAGATCCGGTTCATCATCAACTACCAAAACTTTTTTTGCCATTTTAATACCTGGAACTGCGTGTTTTTTTTAGTGAAATGTAGAGTTAACAGATTCTAAAATAAGGAATTCCATGAGTATATGGAAAAGAATTGGTTTAAAAATCAAACAGCCCTCCACACGGAAGGCTGTTTGTGTAAACGCATAGAATCAGCTATTTATTTAATCATCAACATTTTCTTTGTCTGTA
>JACPGF010000338.1 GCA_016182615.1 Ignavibacteriales bacterium | reverse complement strand
GATGCACGTTCCGAATATTTTCCTGGTGGAGTTTTTTACGGATTAACTATTGCAGGAATGGAAGTTGAAATTCTGAACGGGGCAACAGACGAAAATGCTTATATCGTTGTATTCCGGGTAAAAGGAAAGAGTAAAAATATCGCGGTTACGATAGCTCAGCACGGTACACCCGTACTTTCCCCATCAGACACGGTGCAGATTACTTTGAAGGATAATACTGGCGAACTTGTGTTGTTCGCTGGAACAAAAAAACCCGCAGGCTCATTTGACGAATTCCGGAAACAGTGGGCCGCAGGATACCAAAAAGGATTCCGGCTGAAGTCACCATCCACCCTTGTCAATCGTGCAATTCCCTTTAACCGGTATCTTTTGGATCTTGGATTTGACGGTAATTTGCATGTTTGTGAAATATTCCGCTGGCGCGATGTGTGGTCGCGCGATCTCGGATCGGGGCTGGTTCCCGGTTCACTGGCTGCCGGGCAGTTTTCACGCGCGCGTACTACTATTGAATATGACCTTAACCGCTACGCGAAAAAAAATCCACGCGGACTTAAGGCAACAGAGGACCCTTCGCAAGGCGGTTCTGCTGAAGGCACCTCGTGGCTGACCCGCGCCGTATGGCAGTATCATCTGCTTACCGGCGATAAAGTATTTTTGGCCGAGGCAGCTAAAATATTGAAGCCCTGGGTAAATGCTTGGATTGACCGGGATTCACGGGACGAAGGGCTTTTAATTGATGTAACCGAATGGATGGATCACTCGCACTTTTTCCTTTTTCCTGATGGTGCCCGCATTTTGTATTCCAATGTTCTCTTTGCCGATCTGTTGCATACGTTTTCCAAAATAGAACAATCCTTGGGTGATAATGCTGAGGCAGAAAGATTACAAGCCATAAGTAACAGGTTTGTTGCCGGTATCAATAATGTAATGTGGAATGAAAAAACCGGTGAGTATGATAACCTTTCGCTCTGGAGAAAACGCGATGAGCGGTCTGCTTCGGCAGAAAACGCGTTGGCTATCTTATGCGGTGTAGCGCCTGAAGAACGGGTTGGACGTATCCTGCAAACAATTCGTGAAAGGAATTGGCGCACCGCGGGCTCAACAACTATTTTCCCGCCGATGACTCATGTTGAACTTTATATTGACCACAATTATAAAATGTGGCCGTGGTGGAACGCGGTTGAAGCGCGTGCGCGGCTGCGCAATGGCGATATTGAAGGCGGTATTCATCTACTTGAATGCTGTTCCAAAACTTTAGAGGATGAACACTATCCCGGATTAATGGAAGAATTAACATCGCCAGAAGGCAAAACCGAGGGCGGCTTTGCTTTTTTAAGCGCGGCAGGTTCCTATCAGGATGCAATTGTTGAAGGGCTGCTTGGTATAGAGATTCTTGAACCGGGCTGCGGGCGAATTAGAATTGCTCCAAACGTACCCGGTAGCTGGCTTGATTGGGATGCTGTTGTGCCGCTCCCCGAAGGTGAAATTATTCTCATGCAAAAAGAAGGTATATTAAATATCCGTGTAACCGACCCGCGGGTAAAGATAGTCGAAGCCCCTGTAAACTGTTCGGTTGAAGGAGCAACACGGGCAGAAATTTCCCGTGCATCATTCCCGGATATTGCCACATTGCCAAAAATTGAACCATTGGCATATCCTCCGTTGAAAAAGAGAAAAGCCGCCGTGTTTTTTGATAGCAGTTTTACGGGCACCTTACCCGCCGGGCTCACTGAGAAACATGTTTCACTCGATGAACTTATTCATCTTGAGAATATGGATATATCAGCACTTATAGTTCCCGGCAATGCACTTCCTGCAAAACTGGCAGATGGTACGGATGTCGTGCGTGCTTTAACCGAATTCCTTGATAGCGGAAATGCAATTGTGTTTTACGGAGCAACCATGCATGACCGGGGCACAATGGGTGAAACCGGGGGCATAGTGGACTGGTACGAACGCCGACCCACCTTATTATATCATCCGATAGGAGGCTGGCTATTTAAAACCTCCCGAGATGGAATTAATGTTAAACATGATAAAGAAACGGGATTTGTAAATGGCTGGTATAAAACAGAGGTAACGGACAAAGATTGGGACCCCATAAAAGTACCCGGTTTGTGGGAAGAACATTTGAAAGAAGCATACGATGGCTGGGGCTGGTACAGGATACACTTTAAACTCCCGGCAGATGCAAAGGGGCGGACAGTTGTACTTGACCTTGGAGAAATTGATGACGCGGATTGGACGTACTTAAACGGCGAGTTTATAGGTTCTGAAAACGGCTGGCAGCGGTTCAGAAGATATGCCCTTAAACCAGGCGATGGAAAATATGCCGCATTGAATTTTGGCGGTGACAATGTTATTGCCATACAGGTATTTGATGGCGGCGGGGGCGGCGGAATGTATATTGATTCGGCAAGAATTAGTGTTGAGACGAATGAGTTTTCATGGGTGCCGGTAGATATCCGCACCGGGGTAACTATTCCCAAACCTGCAAGGTTTAGTGTGGTGTCATGGGGGCCCGGAGGCGATTTCTTTAATTCGTGGGAAACATCACGGGGTGCTTTTGGCTTTAAGGTTGATGGAAGTGGCGTTAACTTTACCGGTCCGCTTTCGGGTATTACGCCGCTTGTGGGAAATGTTCAGGAGGCATTCACCGATTTTGCAATTGCCAAGCCTCTCATGTTTCAACCGCTTGCTTTTACAATTACACACCGGAAATTGCTAATCCCCGATAATGGTGAACAGTATCCCTGCCTGGCACGTATAGTAAATACACGAACCGGCGGTGAATTTATTTTAATACCTGTATCGGTTACAAAAACATCTGCCGGATTGGAAGTGCTGAAAAAACTTGAGATAAAGTAAGGGCTATGGAGTCCTAACGGTTAACTTTGTTTTATCCGCATATCAAGTTGGATTACGGAGAATGGAATAGCTATAAGAAAGCTTTGTTTACCTGTACTCCGGTTAATGATTGTTAAATTGTAATATAACCTGAAATTTTACCAGGCAGTTAAAACAATGAGCTCATCGAGTTTTGAAAATGAAAAGGAAATTAATTATGAAAATTTTTGTTTTTATAATGATAGTAATTCTCTCTGCAATACATTTTTGTGGAAAAACGCCGAAACAGCAAAAAATTGTGGTCATAGCTCCACATCCTGATGATGCCGAAGCCTCGTGCGGCGGTTTGATTATTAACGCGGTTAATGCAGGTGACAGTGTTATTGTACTTACCATGACCGGTGGTGAGCTTGGTATTTGGGGAAAGACCCAAGATGAAGCCAGAGCAATACGCGCTCTTGAAGCCCAAAATGCAGCTGCCATCATGGGTGCTACGCTTGAGTTTTTCGGAGCCATAGATGCATCACTCGCAGTCGATACTGCAAGTACCAGAAAGCTGAAAGAAATTTTATTACGCATTAATCCCGATATTGTAACCGCGCCCTGGCCGCTGGATGTCCACTCTGATCATCAGGCAAGCGGGCTGTTGGCTTGGCGTGTTTTTTTAGACCGTTGCTTTACTTTTGACCTGTATTTTTATGAAACCAGCAACAGCCCGCACACGAAAACATTCCAGTTTTACCCGACTGATTATATTGATATTACCGATGTAATGCAGAAAAAGCAGGAAGCGCTTTACCAACAAAAATCGCAGGGGCCTGCAGATTGGTGGCCTATGTACGAACACATGGCAATAGTTAACGGGTATGCCGCGGATGTTACCTATGCAGAAGCCTATATTAAAGCGCGGACATTTTCCGGGATGGGCGGACGTAATGGAGCGGCCGTGAAAACATTAAGCAGGCAGAAATGATGTGATTGACAAATTGGGGGGATTTGTTCTGTTTATTGGTTCTATTATAATTTGTATGGGTAGTTGTAATTCCAGTTCGCAGTTAAGCAAAAAATATCTTGTCCTAAATAAGATGATAATTTTGTTGAGTTTTATCGACAATTATTGAAGCCCCTGATGGAAGGTTTATTTTTGCAATTATCATTCTTGATATTGCATTCATAATTCATAATTCTAAATTAATAATTATCAGGAGATCAGTTTATTCTCAAGGACATATCGTGTCAATTCCGCATTATTTTTCAGCCCCGTCTTTTCCAGAATTCTCGCCCTGTATGTTGTAACGGTTTTATCGCTGATACATAAAATATCCGCGATTTCCTTGAGTGTTTTACCCGAGGATAGCAAACACATCACCTCATACTCCCGGTTAGAAAGCAATTCGTGCGGCATTTTACTTACATCGCCTGAATAAAAAGTCAGGAGTGTTTCAGCAAGCGTGCTGCTAATATATTTGCCGCCGCTATGAATTTTTCTAATCGCTTTAATCAATTCTTCACCCGCGCTTTCTTTCGTCAGGTAGCCGCTCACACCCGCTTTCATCATGCGTATGGCATATTGTTCTTCAGGGTGCATCGAAAGAATAAGAACAGGAAGTCCCGGCACAATTTGCTCTAAGCCTTCAAGCACGGTAAAAATAGTCATTCCCGGCATCGAGATGTCAAGAATTAAAACATCTGCCGCAAGGCCGGGAAGGCTTGCAAGCAGTTCTCTGCCGTTTGAGGCTTCGCCTACTACTTGTAAATCAGCAAAGCGGGCTATTATCTGTTTAAGGCCTTCACGAAACATTGCATGGTCATCGGCAATAAATACACGTATCACATCAATCCTTTTTTAGCTTAAGAATTATCGTCGTCCCCTGTTTTTCCTTCGATTCTATTTGCAGCTCACCACCGCAGTACAATGCCCGTTCTTTCATTCCAATAATGCCAAATGAACGGGGATTCTCAATTTGCTTTTGCTTTAATCCAATTCCATTATCCGATATGGCAAGGAGAATTCCGCCTTCGGAATCCGTTAAATTAATAACAGCCTTGTTCGCGTGTGCATGCCTTGAAATATTGGTTAATGCTTCTTGCAGTATCCTGAATGCCGATATTGAAGTTGTATTATTCAGAACGATTTCATCGGTATTTGTATTAAACCGCGTTTCGATATGTGTTGTGTTTTGAAACTCACGTGCCTGCCATTCGATTGCTGCAATTAGACCAAGGTCATCAAGTAATTGCGGCCTTAAATTGGTAATAATCCTTTTTACCGATTGTATAATACTGTCTAACAGTGTTATGGTTTCGGTAAACAGCTTTTTACTGCCGGAATTATCCCCCGGTTCATCACGCAACAGGATAATCTTGATTTTAAGTGTATTGAGCAGTTGCCCTAATTCATCATGGATTTCACGGGCGATTCCTTTCCGCTCTTCTTCCCTGCTGCTTTGCAAATGAGATGACAAATCCCGCAGCCTTTGCTGCTGTTGCAACACTTCGCCCTCTGCCTTGGCTCTGACGGCAATTTCTTTTTTCAGCAATGCCGAGTGTTCCTCAAGGTTCACCGCCATCACATTCATTGTCTTGCCCAGCACTTCAAATTCATCTTTTGAATTGAGGTGTGTCCTGAATGCTAAATTCCCTTTGGCATAATTATCCGCTGCTGCAATCAAGGTGTTAATCGGTTTGGCTATTATCCGTGATATGATGATTGCAATAACTGCGCCGAGCAGCAGCATCAGAACACTTATCATTATCAGGCTCTCCCGCAGTGCATACACCGAACTAAATGCTTCCCTTGTATCTATCTCGGCCACTACCGCCCATTGCAATCCATAGAGTCGCAGCGGTGTATATGAGCTCAGCACTTCTTCTCCCCGGTAGTCTTGTATCAAGCCCGTATTTGTTATTCCCTTTAACGCTTCTGATGTGGCAACGGTTTTTACCGCCCGCTTTAAAACCGAATTGTTTTTTTGAGCCATTGCAGCCGGGGACCTTTCCTGACCCGGATTCCCCTGTGCCTGTTTCGTTCCGTCATGCAGAAAAAAGCGGGAATCGCTCCGCATTAAATAATCAGAACCAACCAAATAAGTTTCACCGGTAGCTCCAAAACCTTGTTCTTCCCAGTTTTTTTCGCTTGTCATTATATTGTTAATTATTTCAGATTCGATAATACCAACAACTACACCCACTTTTTTCCCATCCAGCATAACCGGATATGCAATACAGGCTACAGGCCGTGTTCCAAAAGAAGGCCAAAAGAAAAAATCACTAAGGCAGGCAGGTATTGTTATTTCAGCATTGTTCATTCGTTCATATGCTTGTATAACCGAACGGGGAACGCTCACAGTATCAAACATATTTTTGAACGGGTACTGTCGGGATTGCAAAAATAGCGCCCCTGTGCCTGAATTACCCTTGAAAAGATAAAACCCCTTGAAGCCAAACCGCCTTGTATATTTTTCAAACGCATTTTGAGATTTATCACCAAGGGATTGAAAGCTTGCAGGTTTGCCACTTGTTGTACTAATTGCTGCATATTGCTGTACCGAAGCATCTTCACCTACGGTCATAAGTTGATTAACACAATTTGTCAGGTAGTCCTCAACCTGCTTTTTACGGATTTCCCGGAGCGCGGTAAGGCGGTGAATAGAGGCATTTTCAAGAGTGTCATATACATTTGTATATGTTATCCATCCGGTCAAACAGACCAGAATTATCCCGAATGCAATAAATGCAAAAAGAAATTTAGTTTTGTACTTTAGTCGAAACACTTGCAGCTAATTTCCGGAAATTAAATTATGTTTATATAAAATTACAATTTATTCATCTGAAACCAATAATACCGGGTTAATGCAATGTGCAGGATTGGTTAAGGAGAATTTGCAATTGGTTCTTTGCCCCGGTTGCTTGCTCTTCTGCTGAATATTCCCGAATATTACAATTACTCTTATAATATTTCCGAAAGCCCGGTTTTATGAAACTTTTGCTCTTATTTTTTTGCACCCTGCTGAGCACCTACGCACAAGATTATCATGCACCGCTTGCAGGCAACAGCAATGCTTTACCTCAATGGGGCAGCAATCTGAATACTATCGTCGTTTTTATTAAATTTCAGGGTGATGCCGATTTTACCGGCACGCGCAGCTCGTACGAAAGCAACTTTAATTCTGCCACAAGTAGTTCCCTGAAATTATATTACAAAGAAGTATCCTATAATAAAATCGATATCAGCAGTTATTTATTCCCTGTAGCTACCGGGACTATAAACACCTCGTATTCGTTCCCGAAACCGCGCGGTTATTTTATGAACTATTCCGGTTCGAATACAATCGGTTATCAGTCGGTAAGAGATGCGAGGCTGCGTGAACATGAAATACTGGACAGCGCGGTTACCGCCATAAAAGGCAGCGTGCCGGAAGGTTTACAGTTCGACTTTAACAACGATGGTATGGTTGATAATGTGATGTTTATTTTCCAGGGTTCAGCCGGGCCTTGGGCTGATGTCGGGCTCTGG
>JACPGF010000320.1 GCA_016182615.1 Ignavibacteriales bacterium | reverse complement strand
AGGAGTACCGTCCGCGCCCTTGCTCCAAAATGTTTCAGCGGGGTTCATTTCAATACGGTCAAGTATTGGTTTATTAATCGCGGAAAGTTGGGTCAGGTTTTCACCCGAGGTTGAAAAAGAGAAGATTTCGAAGGGTAGGTTGGTCCGTTGTTGTTTACAGAAAAGTTTACCGCCGTCAGGACTGACAATGAGGTTGTTATTCGAGTATTGTTTAACAATTAATTCTGTTTTACCTGTCGCAACATCAATCTTATATACTGACTCGTGAACCTCTCTCGCGGCATTAAAGTAAATTGTTTTACTGTCAGGTGACCAAACAACTTCATCTGCTGATACAGTCAGATTTTTAGATAGATTGCTTGTTTTACCTGTTTTCCGGTCGTATAACATCAGCCGGTGTTGGTCGGCCTCGAAACCAGCGCGTTCCATCGAACAATAAACGAGATAATTCCCATCAGGAGAATAAACCGGTTGAAAATCATTCCCTTTGCTTGATGAAATAAGAGTAGTCGGAACGGCACCGCCTTTTAATATATCTTGTACCTTTACGGTGTATATTTCGTTGTTAGTACTAAGGGCCACCACTTTGTCGGGGTTCATGGTAAAAGCTACTTCATCACCGGATGGCGAGAAAGAAAAATCATTTGCACTGCCAAGCGCTAGAGGCGGTACATCATTTCTCGAGTTGAGGGTAACATCAACCGATTGTTTTGTTTCGATGTTATAATAAAATAAATGACTACGTTTTTCACCACGCCAGTCATTCCAGTGGCGGTACATTAATTCTGTAAAAATACTGGCTTTTACTTTATTCTTTTCTTTTTGCTCATCACGGTTTTTATTGCACTCGTCATTACTGCATTCCGGATAAACTGCTGAAGTAAATAGTAATTTTTTTCCATCAGGTGACCAAACATAGCCATCAACGCCGGTATATATGTCTGTTATTTTTTCAGGGGCACTCCCATCCGCATTGCACGTCCAAATCTGTCCTTCTTTTAGGAAGGAAAGTTTTGTACCATCAGGCGTAAATTTCGGGGCTGATTCACTTTTTTCGGTACCGAGTACTTTTGTCAAGCCTGTACCATTTGCATTCATAATAAAAATATCAGAATTTCCTTTATTAAGGTCCAGACTATATGATGTTGATGAAAAGGCTAACAGTTTACCATCCGGGGACAGTACAACATCACCGATGCGCTGCATCAGCCACATATCTTCAAATGTCATTTCTTTTTTGTTTTGGGCAAACAACATAACCGTGCAAATGTAAAATAACAGAAAACATTGTTTCATAAAGTTTCTCTCTTGTTTCCGGGTTCCTGATTAATATAGATGCAATAAAGCTATTTTTTCTTTAACTAACTAAAATACAAATAAGCAAATTAAATTGAATAAAGAAATACGGAAAAGAAAGGCTAAACGGTTGGAATTTATTAATTTAGAATAGCAAAATAGATTTTTTTCTCCCGATACCTCGATATTACTGTTTTTCGCCTTCGAGTATCACATAACCCATTAATCATTTAACAGGAACATGATTCACAACCGGATTTTTCGATACTTAGTTATTTTTATACTTACCATTATCTTCATGATCGCCGCAGGATGGCTGAGTTACCGTATTTTGAAAAAACCATTACCGGATTATGATGGTGAAGTAACAGCCTTATCACTGTCGCGACCGGTTGAAGTTTATAGGGATTCACTTGCAATACCCTATATTTTTGCTGAAACAGAAGAAGATGCTGCTTATGCTTTAGGGTATATCCATGCACAGGAAAGATTATTCCAAATGGATATTCTCCGCAGGGCAGGAGAAGGAAAACTTGCAGAAATACTTGGGAATAAGGTATTGCCGTTTGATGAAATGTTTCTAACTATTGGAATTGAACGGGTTGCAAAACAAATATGGAATGAAGAGAAGCCTGAAACAAAAAAAATACTGACGGCTTATAGTAAAGGAATAAACGATTTTATTGCTGCAAACAAAAACCGGTTGAGTATTGAATTTGATGTTTTAGACTATTCACCGGCGCCTTGGGAACCATATCATTCGTTATTGATAGTAAGGCTTATGGCTTGGGAGTTAAACATTGCTTGGTGGGAAGACCTGACATTTACTCATATAGCACAATTACTGGGAAAAGAAAAAGCAAGCAAGTTGTTCCCGCGATGGGAAGAGAATAATGCTGGAAGCACACAAGATGAAGTCCCACAAATAACAGCTGCCGATTTGAGCCTGATACAAACCGATAAAGCATTCCGGCAGTTTATTGGAACAACAGGAACACATCTTGGCTCGAACAATTGGGTTGTTAATGGCAGCCGGTCTGTTAATGGCAAACCGATAATAGCAAATGACCCGCACCTTGGGCTGCAAGCACCCGGTAAATGGTATATCGCGAATATCCATGTCGGTAATCAAAACCGTGCCGGTGTAACACTGCCGGGATTACCATTTATTGTCATCGGGAAAAATGATAATATTTCATGGACACTGACAAACATCATGCTTGATGATGCCGATTTCTATGTTGAAGTATTAAATGGGCAAAATTCGCATTACGAGGTTGATGGCGGGCAAAAACCGCTAAAAGTACTTAAATATACAAGGAAAGTAAAAGATTCAACCGATGCGCACATTGACGTTTACCTGACACATCGAGGGCCGGTTATCAATAAAATTCATCCTCTCGATAAGGCCTACCCTGCAAAAGAGGCCGCGAACACAGCCATCAGTATGCGTTGGACTGGAAATGATGTCAGTTTCGAGTGTTCAAGCTATTTCATGTTAAACAAAGCGAAGAACTGGCAGGAATTTCAGAATGCCGTCAGTTATTTTAGCGTACCCGGTCAAAATTTTGTATATGGTGATATTGCCGGAAACATCGGCTATGTTTTCGGGGGCAAACTACCTATTCACGATGGTGAAAAAGCCGGATTTGCCCTTGATGGTACAACATCAACCAATGACTGGGCCGGTGCAATTCCCTTTAGTGAAATGCCTAAGTTTTTTAACCCGGAACCCGGATATATTGCAACAGCAAATAACAAAGTGGATAAAGCCTTCCCTTACTATATTTCTAATTTATGGGAACCGGCATCAAGAATTGACCGGATACGGCAACTACTTGATTCAAAACAAAAATTTTCCGTTACTGATTTTTATACTATGCAAAACGATATTGTTTCTCCTTATGCTGTTGAAATGGCGGGCTATATTAAAAAAGCATTTGAAAATGTGAAAATTAAGGATGCCGCATTAAAAGAGTCACTTGAACTGCTCGATATTTGGAATCATGCATTCGAAAAAGAAAGCCAGCCGCCTGCAATATATGCTATGTGGTATAAATACATGCTGATTAATACATTCAAGGATGACCTTGGGGAAGGATTATTTAATCAGTTTTGTTTTGTCGCCAATGTGCCCTACCGTGTTATGCAAAATCATTTGCGTCAAACCGATGAAACACTATTTGACAACATTAATACCCCAAAAATTGAGAGCAGGAACGATATTATCCGCAAGAGCCTTGTGGATGCAATTACCGTACTGGAAAAAATGTTCGGCAAAGATACGAAACAATGGCAATGGGGGAAACTGCATACAGTCGAATTTAAGCATTTTTTTTCCGGAGAATCTGATGTCTTAGACAAAGTAATAAACATCGGTCCACGACCCGTAGATGGAGATGGCACAACAATTTTTAACACGGAGTATCCATTTGATGCAGGCAATAATGTTCTAAGACCCAAACAGAAAAGCATTTTCCCGAATGTATTAGGGCCGTCAATGCGTTATGTATATGATTTCTCGGAACCTGATGTTTTTTATATTACCCTTACCACAGGACAGTCCGGGAATGTTTTCAGCCCGCATTATTCAGACTGGACAAATAAATGGCTCAACGGAGCTTATGTAAAGGTAAGAACTGATGCGAAAACTGCCAAAATGAATAGTCAGGTTTTACGGTTTATTCCGGGTAAATAGAAGTTACTATTTTAATAATTTTCCCGTATATTCTTATTATCCATTTTTTCTAATTTCTTAAACAGGAGGTTTATTGATGAAAAAAGGTTGGATTATAGGCCTCTCAGTCGTCGGAGTAATCGTTCTAGGAATCATCATCTTTATATCGATGGGTGTAAAGATGTATAACAGTTTTGTTACCTATAACGAGGATGTGAATACCTCTTGGGCGCAAGTGCAGAGTGACTATCAACGCAGAGTTGATCTTATTCCAAACCTGGTTAGCACTGTTAAGGGCTACGCCAATTTTGAGCAAAAAGTGTTAACCGATGTAACAGAAGCCAGAAGCAGGGTTGGATCATTAAACGTATCCAAAGAAGTCCTGAATGACCCTGCTGCATTTCAACGCTTTCAACAGTCGCAGTCAGAACTCGGAGGTGCAATTAGTAGATTGTTAGTAACAGTCGAAAATTATCCGAATTTAAAGGCGAATGAAGGCTTTCTTCAGCT
>JACPGF010000006.1:16032-25386 GCA_016182615.1 Ignavibacteriales bacterium | reverse complement strand
TTATTTGGGGCTTCCCCTCTCCTGTTTTAGGCAATGCCTCCCAAGGGAGGTAAACATGTCAACTTGAGGAAAATTGTGTTGTATTTTTTCTAAGTCCCTCCTTTTTGAAAGGAGGGTGGATCGCTTTAGCGAAAAGCTTGTCCCAATGGGAGGAGAATTGTTTTAGCGGCATTAACATTGCCTAAAAACGATTCCCCTCCCGAAGGGACATGCGCTTCGCCGCGGCGAACACCCCCTTTTCAAAAAGGGGGACTTCGGAAAAACCATTTTCAAAATTTTATCAATCCTTAAGTAAACACTTTGCCTCTCTTGCGAGGCATTGCTTTTAGCCGTGGGTTTATGCGAGTAGATTGGCAGGATTGTTTAGAAAAAAATTCCGCGTTACATCAGTTGCGTTTTGTGCAGTGGGCACTGCTTCCGGCTGTGTTTCTGTAAACCCGAACCGCTCCAAAAGTGAAATTGATTTGATATTACCCGCGCCGGCTTCCGCGGTAATTTGCCGGAGCCCGAGTTTTTGAAAACCAAAGCTGATAACCGCCGGTATTACTTCCTGCATGATGCCTTTACCCTTGTGGAGCGGCAATAGTTCAAAGCCGATCTCCGCGGCCTGTTTACCGTGGTCAAAGTTCCACAGGCATATTGTTCCCGCGATGGTTTTGTTTTCTTTAATTTCGATTACCCGGTAAAACACTCCGCCCTTTTGTTCACTGCCTGAAATTTTTGCAATAAAATCCCTTGCCTGCCCGATGTCCTGCGCAAGCGGCCTGTCGAGATACACGGCGTTTTCCGGGTCTGAGCGCATCAGGAAAATTGCCGTATCATCAGCAGCCTGCAACGGCCGCAGAGTAAAACGCTTGGTGTTGAGCGCTTGGTTAAAGATTGCATTATCCATTGTTTACCTTTGAGACTTTTTTGAATTTGGATTTACTTCTGCAACTGGAACAGCATTGCAAAACAAAGCAACGCGAAATTCCAAAAAATAAGTTTAACGATAAAGGATTTTGATAAAATAGTGATTTTTAAGAAAATTGCAGCGGGCGAAGCACTTTAGTGAAAAGCTTGGCTCTTTCACGGCATTGCGCAGAATAGCTTCCGGGGAGGAATTGTTTAATAATACTCATTATCAGGTATTTTTTGGGATTAAGAAGTTGGGTAAGTCGTTCATGCACTTTCTTCAAAAATAGAATTTGTTATGGTAGATGTAGCCGCTTCGAGAATTACGGCAAAAATTGCCTTGAGCAAATAGATAGGAGTCGCATGTCTGGGAAAGAGAAGATTAGTTGAAATTATTATTAACCAATCACATGCTGTTTGGGTTGTTCCTTGGTTAAATCTAGGACTGCAATAATGCAGAAGTTGAAAATATAAAACTTTATTTTTCCCTATAGTAGATACACGGGTGCTATTAGTAACTCGCTTCATTGTATTTACCTTTTGTTTGTGATATTATGGTTCTTATACTCTCTGAAGGATCATTCCATAAAAGATAAGTTTTTTAGAAGAGATTTCGAATTGCTGTGTCTTTATATTGAATAGCCTGAAAGAAGTAATAATGGAACCTTTTCCGGACAAATTACACCTAATTTCGACAATACAGACCCAACGTACAAATATTACAAATAGTCGATATATAATTTGCTAAAAATAAATATATTCGTCATATTTGGAATGATATTACAAATATAGGCGTTAAAATGATATTAGAAATAAGAATCTCGAATTTTTTCTCAATTAAAGAAGAGATTACGGTTGATCTCAGAGCTGCAAATATTCAAACTAAACAAGCAAAAGAATTAGATGACAATACTTTCCCGTACGTTAAAGAAAAGGTTATTAAGACTTTTGCATTGTATGGATCAAATGCTTCGGGAAAAACCAATATAATTAAAGCAATTCGTTTTTGTGTAATGATGATTTATAATTCACATACACACAATGAAAACGCTATTTTTAATTTCACCCCGTTCAAATTCGAAAACTATCCAACAAAACCAAGTAGATTTTTTGTAAGATTTGTATTAAATGATATCGAATATGAATACTCATTTGAACTGACCAGAACTGAAATAATTAAAGAATCGCTCTATTATTATCCCAGGGGAAGAGTCACCAAAATATTTGAACGCGATGAGTCTAAGGGAGAGGCTAAAAAAGATAAATATTCCTTTGGTAACCAGATAATCCGACCACTAGATGTTGCTGAAAGTACTTCGGTGAAAACTTTGTATATTTCACGTGCTAGTCAGATGGATCGTGAAATTCCGAAGACTTTATTCAAGTATTTCCTGGAAGAATTTATCCTAGATATACTCCCTCTGGGAGATGAAAAAATTGAATATTATTTCAATAATTATAAAAACGAATTGTTGGCTGCAATGAATTTTGCTGATAGTGATATAGTTGATTTCAAGTTAGAAAAAAGACCTATGACAGGGATAAAATTTGACATTACACAGTTTCAAAAAGAATCACCAATTGTAACAAATTTTAGCGGGGAAAAGGTTTTTTTACTGAGCTACCACAAAATGGACACAAGCAAAGAATTTGATTTTTTTGCAGAGGAATCGGCAGGAACTATTAAATTATTTTTAACTATGCTAACTGTTTTGGATATAATTAAAAACAACAAAGTGCTTTTATTGGATGAGATAGAAACTCATTTTCATCCATATATCGTTGACTTTATCTTAAAACTTTTTCATAAAAGTGAGTCAGCGCAATTAATATATACCACTCATAATACAAATTTGCTAAATTTGAAAAAGCTTAGAAAAGACCAGATTAATTTTTGTACGGTTCGATGCTATTCCATACGTAAATGACTCGGATGAAAATATTGAACGGTTGATACATGAGTAGAATAAGAATTGATAATCCAAAAAGAAAAATCAATCCTCTTTATTTGGTATTTTGTGAAGGAGTGACTGAAGAATCATATGCCAAATATTTAAGAAGTAAATTTAGGATTCCAATAGAAATTAGAACCAAAGTTACTGGACAAAGTATCACGGATAAAGTTATAACCAACCATGTCAAGGAGATTAGAAAAGGGGCATATTCTGAACTTGATAAATGTTACTTGATGTATGATCTAGACTCACCGGAATTTTCTGACAGATTAAGAGAAATTACTAAGGGAATCATTTTGGCTTCAAATCCTTGTTTTGAGTTATGGTATTTACTTCATTATTGCAGTCAAAGGTCTTATATAACGAGTGATAAGTGTAAACAAGAATTAAAAAAGTATAACACGTCCTATGAAAAAGGCAAACTGAACCAACAACTGAAAGTTAGTTTGGATACTCACTTAACTGCTGCCATTTTAAGAGCTAAAGAACTCGGTGAATCAGGAAACCCCTCTTCAACCATTTACAAGTTTGCTGAAGAAATAATTGAACGTGATAAGGAAAGGCATCATTAATCAAAATTAAATCATAGTATAGAATATTGCAATTTTAGCAGCAATTACTACAATATTGATGATGTTGGTTTTCCACTGTATCTCAGGCATCCAACTGGGAAATTAGGAACTATATATTGCATTATGTCAAAAACTATGTCAGTCCAGAATAAGTCTATATAAAACAACAGGATACAGTAACTTCAAGTCCCCTCATGATCTGCGGTTCGGAAGTTCAAGTCTCTCGGGTCTCACCCTCGAACGAGAACCTGATTTCAGGTCTGAACATTTTGCCATATAGCATCTGAATGCTTAATCGTCGGGAACATTAGTACTCATTTATCGCGTACAGCGTGCCTGTCAAGATACACGGCGTTTTCCGGGTTTGAACGCAGCAGAAATATTGCCGTATCATCGGCAGCCTGCAACGGCCGCAGAGTAAAACGCTTGGTGTTGAGCACTTGGTTAAAGATTGCATTATCCATGTTTTACCTTTGAGATTTTTTTGAATTTGGATTTACTTCTGCAACTGGAACAGCATTGCAAAAACAAAGCAACGCGAAATTCCAAGAAATAAGTTTACCGATAAAGGGTTTTGATAAAATAGTGATTTTTAAGAAAATTGCAGCGGGCGGAGCACTTTAGCGAAAAGTTTGCCTCTTCCGCGGCTTTGCACAAAATAGCTTCCGGGGAGGAATTGTTTAAAAATACTCATTATCAGGTATTTTTTAGGACTTGGAAGTTTGGTAAGTTGATGTTGGGTTAAGGATTTTGTTGGGGGAAGTGGGATTGCAAAAGTATTTCAAAAAAAATGATATGTTTATAAAACTACCGAATACTAATTTGTTGATTTGATTTTTATCTGAGGTTAAGACGAATGGAAGATACAGTAAGAAAATTCTTAAAAATAAATTAGCAAATGCGCTTGAATGAATTAGAAAAACATGTGAGTTGGAGATGAATTTTGGAAATTTAACACCACAATAGCGACCTTTGCAAGTTAAAAAAAGATAGCGCATCAAAATTTAAATATTTTGTAAATAATTATGAAAATTTATTATATGAGCATTTTGGACGAATTTAATTCTCTTCTGACAGTTGCAAAATTTAACGAGCCTATTCCTGCTACAAAGGAGATGTTCCAGTTTTTTGATGGTGAGCCTAGCGTAAGTATTATCGGCAATAAAAATACACTTTATTTTAATGAACGGATTTCAAACTTATATAGGCACGACAATGATGTTTATCGCACCATTGGGCTAAAATCATTTCGTGAAAAAGTTGTAGAGCTATTGAAGACAAAGAATAGGTCGGATAGTAGCTTTTTACAAATTGAGGTTGATGATTTCTATAATTATTTTAGGACTATTGATGTTCAAGAGTTTAGGGTGATGCGAGGTATTTACGGAATAACCCTGAATACCGAAAACCAATATAGGCTGGGTACTTTTAATATCTATGCAATGAATATTCATGCCCTGCGCATTCAAACACAGTTAGGTTTATTAGCCGAGAGTTTTTTGGATAAAATGCCGGAATACATGATAGAATGCAGAATTCTCTGTAGAGATAGCGCTAAGGCTATTGAATTAGCAGAAACCTATTTCCTCCGGCTAACGTTATTCTTAAAATATATGATTGGAATGCAAGATCCTTATTATAATGTCGAAATAATTGATGCTACCTTTCCATACTATGATGGAACCCTAATATCTACAAAAAAAGGTGTGAATAGGATTGGATACGCACTAAGAAATCAGAGAAGGCCCATAGAAATACAAGATCCATATTTTACGGATATTGGGAATGGAAATCAAAAACTCTTAGAAATAATTACGAAAACCAATCCAACTAAATTTGAAAAGAGAATCATTAATTCTGTCGAATGGATAGGAAAATCTCTCAGTGAAAAAGATATTCAAGTGGCTTTTATCCAAATTGCCATAGCTGTTGAGATAATCTTCACAGTGCAAGAAAAAACAATAATTACTCCATCAATACTGAGTCAGATTTCTGAGAGTATAGCTCTGATATTAGGAAAAGAACTTAACAGTCGATTGGAAATAGAAAAGCAAATAAAAAGTCTTTATTCTATTCGATCTGCTATTGTTCATGCAGGAAAGGATGATATTGATAAAAATGATTATTTAATCTTTTTAACATATGCCAAAGAAATAGTTATTGAGTTGTTGATAAATCCAGAAATGAGTAATGTGCATTCAGTTGAGGATTTTTACCAGTACATAAAAAAATTGAAATACACTTAATGAATTTAACCAATATTTTTGGACAAGTGTGAAAAGTATATTCTATCTTCCCAATGATTTATTATTGTGGGCAACTATTAAATTGCTGTTTTTTAGTACAAAAAGATATTATGTAACGCTGAAGAAATTTGATCTAGCTTTGCTCAACAGATTGAATACTCAGAAGGTTGCTTAATGAGTATCATATTTATTAAAAACTTTTTCCATCGTTCACTGAACCATTTTAATCTGGAAAATGAAGAAAATTAAAACTATCTGCTCAAATTGCTTTGAGGACGAAGGCTTGAGGCTTGTAGCCATTTGTATCGGCTATAAAAATAAAACGCAATGCTCAAATTGTGGCTCAATAGATGGTTATAAATTAAATAAAAATAGGACACTTGAGTTATGCCACATATATTTTGTCCGTGGAACAACCCATAGAACTTCTTTTGGCGGAGCACCAATCATCCAATTTAACACATATCATAAACACCAGTCTTCAATTCATGTTTCAGAAAGACTTCAGGAGGACATTAAATTACTGGAACAAATTGCTGATATTGGATTTTTTTATTACGGACCAAATATGTGGATGGTTGGTGAAATAACGCCATTATTAGAATTGCAACAAAGTAAAACAAGAGAACAAGGCATTGCTAAAATACTTGAGCAATATCCAACTTATATTATGAAAAATAAAAGTTATGTATACAGGGTACGCGTCAATCCTAAATTACCAAATGCAATAGAACAATACGATTCTCCGCCAGTTCAATATCTTGGAACTGGAAGACTTGATTCCAAAGGTTTTCCCGTACTTTACTGTTCTACTGATTTCGAGCTATGTGTACATGAGTGTAGAGTAACTGTCGAAGATGAAGTCTATATGGCAAAATTGATTTTGAATGAAGATATTAAATTACTTGATTTAACTGCTGAACTGAATGAAGACATTATTCCATTTGATAGCTTAGGCCTGGCTGTAAGATATTTGTTCTTGGCGCAAAAAAATTCTTATAGAATTTCAAGAAGAATAGCCAAAATGGCTGCGGACATCGGGTACGGTGGAATTATCTATCCTTCATATTTTAGCTTAGTAAAAGCAGGAAGTGAAACATATCAACCATATTTAGAGAAATCACTTAAACAAATAACTTCATTAGAAAAGGATAACAATCGGTTAATGCCTAATATAGCAATATTTGGGTGCCCAATTAAATCGAATAAACTGTTTGTAGATAGTATAAATCGGATAATGATGAACAAAATTATGTATGATCTTACATTTGGACCTGTCATATATCCATCTGAACAGTAATTAAGTCATAAATCAGCATAATTAAAATAAAATTGTAAGCGGAATAGAATAAGGTAAAAACAAATTACCCCCCTACCTCCTCAATCTCAAAGAATTACTTATAACCGACACAGAACTCAGCGACATGGCTAGGGCGGCTATCATCGGGTTGAGCAGGCCGAGGGCGGCGAGGGGTATGCCGATGACGTTGTAGATAAATGCCCAGAACAGGTTTTGTTTTATGATGCGTATTGCCTTTTTTGAAAGGCGGATTGCATCAATAACGCTGAGCAGGCTGTTGTGCATAAGGGTTATCTGCGCGCTCTCCCCGGCAACATCGGTACCAGAGCCCATCGCGAATGCCACGTCACTCTTGGCTAGCGCGGGTGCATCGTTAATGCCGTCGCCAACCATGCCGACGGTTAATTGTTTTGCCTGGTATTTCTCAACAATGCGGGCTTTGTCCTCCGGGTGTATTTCAGCAATTACTTCTTCAATGCCTACTTCGGCAGCAATTTGTTCCGCGTATGCTTTCCGGTCACCGGAGACCATAACGGGTTTTATGCCCATGCGCTTTGCCTGGCTGATTGCCTCTGCCACATCTGCACGGATGGGGTCATGGATAAGGAAATAACCAGCGTATTCGCCGTCAACCGCAAGGTGTACTGCCGTGCCCATTGCAATGTGCTGTGTTGCAAGGATGTCCCGTTGTGCATCATCACGCAAATTGGTAAGGACAAATTCCGCTTTGCCGAGTACAATATCTCTTTTCTCAAGAGTGCCTTTTAAGCCGCTGCTGTCGGTAAATGCCAATTCGCTCACGGGCAGCAACGCCACCTGGTTTTTCTGCGCGAAATCAATAATGGCAAATGCAAGGGGGTGCGAGGATTTTGCCTCGAGCGAGGCGGCAAGCTGCAACAGCCTTTTGGAAAAACTGTTTTTCAGGAACAGCTGCTCCTCGGGGGCTTTGTTATTTATAACAATGAAGCTTTTAATTTCCGGTTTGCCAACCGTTATGGTGCCGGTTTTATCAAGCAGAAGTACCTTTATCTTGTGGGCGGTTTCAAGTGCCTCGCCGTTTTTAATTAATATGCCCCGCCGCGCGGCGTTGCCGGTTGCAACAATAATTGCCGTCGGGGTTGCAAGTCCTAAGGCACAGGGACAGGCGATAATTAATACTGCAACAAAGCGTATCAGCGCGTTTGCAAAAGTGGGTTCGGCTGAAAAAAACAGGGTACTGAAAAATGCAATAATGGCAATGCCGATAACAACCGGTACAAACACCGATGCGATTTTATCGGCAAGGTTTTGGATGGGTGCTTTTGAGCCCTGCGCTTCTTCAACCAGTTTTATTATGCGGCCAAGTGCGGAATTGTCGCCGAGCGCCTCAACCGTAAACTCGATATACCCGTTTTTGTTTACCGTGCCGCCAAAAATTTTATCGCCCGGCGCTTTGCTAACGGGCATACTTTCACCGGTGAGCATTGCTTCATCAACAGAGGTGCTGCCGGTTGTAACGGTGCCGTCCGCGGGTATCTTATCACCCGAGTATAACAGGACGGTATCGCCAATCTGCAACTCCCCGATGGGCACGATGCTTTCCTGCCCGTTCCTGCGCACGGTGGATTGCACCGGACGAAGCGCGAAGAGTTTGCCTATCTCATCGGTCGCCTTTTTCTTCGAGCGGCCTTCGAGCCATTTGCCCATGAGGATAAGGGTAATAATAACAACGGACGTATCAAAATAAATATGCCCCGCGTGGTGCATCCCCAAAAGGCGCGGGAAAAGCGTGGCAATAGTACTATAGATATACGCGGAACCGGTTCCAACGGCAACCAATGTGTTCATGTCCGCGCTGAGGTGTTTCGCGCTGCTCCATGCCGCCTTAAAAAAGCGCTTACCCGGTATAAACATTACCGGGGTCGCAAGAATAAGCAGCAGTTTGTTCAGCGACTGCTCATCTATGGGAATAAGATTATAAAACCCCTCCCACATGGAACCCATGCCGAGAAGAAAAACCGGCAGACTGAAGATAAGTGCAAGCCTGAAATCACGGAATAAGCTGTCCTCCTGTTTGTTAAACAGGTTGCCTTTTGCAGTGGTGTTTTCCGTTGTTCCGGTTTGTTTCAAGGGGGCAATGTTAAGCGTGTAGCCATAACCTGCAACTGCATCGGCAAGCGCCTCGGGAGTGGTTTTCTGCGGATCGTATGAAAAAGAAGCCTTCTCCGTTGCCAGATTGACGCTTACTTCTTCAACACCGTCAACTTTCCGGAGCACTTTTTCCACACGCGCGACACAGCTCGCGCATGTCATTCCTTCTACAGGCAGGTTAACTTTCATGGCTTAAGCTTCTCGATACTGGTTAAGGTATATCCGGCTTCACTAACAATTTCTTTTAACTTGCTTTC
>JACPGF010000006.1:0-16006 GCA_016182615.1 Ignavibacteriales bacterium | reverse complement strand
TTCAGGGGGAATGTTTTCATCCACTTCAACATTGGCAAAGCCAATGCCCACGTTTGAAAATTGCACTTTTGCATCGGTGAGCTCTTTTTTCAGTCCCATAACACAATGCTGGCAGGTCATGCCTTCTATGATTAATTTCTCTTTTTGCATAAAAATTCCGTAATAATTAAAGTTTGTATGATTAGATGAAAAAATAGTGAAAAGGATGCAGATAATGTGGGGTATTGGGTGAATGTTTTGGTAAGGATGGGCGATTTTCAGTCGGCAATCAGTTTTGCAAATAAAAGTTCTCAATAAGAGATGTCTATTAAAATATTTTTGTTTTTTGGTTTGAGCCCCAGCGGGGCGGAATAGCTATAGCCAAAAAATGCACAAAGTGTTTTAAGCTCCGGCGGAGCGAAATTTTAGAATTGCTCCGGTTATCCAATAAAATTGTTCAGATTGTTGAATTAATTCCGTCCCTCTGGGACTCAATCGTGGCGGGGTACGCGTTTCCTATAGCTATTCCGTCCCTCCGGGACTCAGAAATTTCCAATCCTCAGCTATTTTTTTACTGGAAGAACAAACTGAAAAAGACCATCAATTCAGCCATTTTTAGGCCAAAATTTTCTTCATCATGTTTCATGTAATAGTTAGGGTAAAAAACTTTAAATTAGAATTAAAATTAATACAAAATAGGAAACTCCCTGATGAAAAAGCTGTTAACCGCGATACTGGTTTTTACGGTAATAACCTTTGTACAGGCGCAAAAAGAAGCATTTACTGTTGATGCAATTTATAAAGTTAAAGGTGTTGGTTCCCCTGCCGTGGCACCGGGCGAAAAAAAGATCGCCTACACGGTAACCGAATATACCTTGAAAGGCGGCAAATCAAAAACGGCTGTCTATCTGTATGATGTGGCAGCGAATGCATCCCAAAAAGTTGACCTTGGTGACAAGAGCGTCGGCGGCCCGTTCTGGGGCAATAATGATGAAGTACTTTATTATTACAAAAGTGTCGAGGGTTACTCGCAGTTATTCAGTTACACTTTCAGCACCAAGGAAAGCAAACAAGTTACCAAATATTTCAGCGGTATCGCCTCGGCGCTGCTATCACCGGATGGTAAGCAGCTTCTGTTCGCGACCGATGTTTTTGCAGACTGTAACGGAGATGAAGACTGTAATAAAAAATCATTCGAAGGCAGAGAAAACGGGCCGGTGCAGGCTTACCTGAGCGATGATTTACTGTTCCGCCATTGGACATCTTACACCGAAGACAAAGTAAGCCACCTGTTTTTAATGGATATGGCAACAGGCACGTATAAAGATATTACGCCGTTCACATACAATTGCCCCGTGTTTTCTGTTGGCGGCGGCGGACTGGCATTTGGCCCGGACAGCAAAACCTTGTGCTACGTGGCGAATCCTGAAGAGAAAAAAGCTAACTCAACAAACAGCGATATTTGGCTCTATGATATTGCAAAAGGAAGCGTAGCCAACATTACCGCTGACAACAAAGCATGGGATGGTGACCCCGCCTATTCACCGGATGGAAAATATATCGCATACCGTTTACAGAAACAGCCGGGATATGAATCTGACCGTTTCCGTATTGCTTTGTATGATATCGCGGCAAAATCTGCCAAAGTGGTTACTGAAAGTTTTGACAACTGGGTAAACGACATCGTTTGGGCACCTGATAGTAAGAGTTTGTATTTTACCGGTGACGTGAAAAGCTTTACCCCGATCTTTAATTATGACCTTACGCTGAACCGGGTACAAAAAGTAAGCCCCGATAGAGGCATTGGCAGTTTTAGCGTTAGCGATGACGGTAAAAAACTGTATTACACCTGCCGGTTGATGCACAGACCTGTTGACATCTATCAGTTAAACATGACTGAGAAAAAAGAAACACAGATAACATTCTGGAACAAAGAAGTTACCGAGAAATATGATTTCAGGCCGGCACAGCACATGTGGATAACGGGTGCCGATGGGAAAAAAGTGCACGTGTTACTGGTAACACCGCACGATTTTGACCCGAGTAAAAAATATCCGTTGGTGGTAAACGTTCACGGCGGCCCGCAGAGCCAGTGGATGGATGCTTACCGCCCGGATGCACAGGTGTATTAAGGGTATGGCTATATTGTTGCTTTCCCTAATCCTCACGGATCAACCGGGTACGGGCAGGATTACACTGCAGCAATCTCAGGTGACTGGGGGGGCAAAACATACACCGACGTAATGATGGTTACCGATTCACTTGCAAAACTTCCGTATGTGGATGCATCAAATGTTGGCGCTATGGGCTGGTCGTACGGTGGTTACATGATGAACTGGCTGCAGGCAAACACCAAGCGTTTCAAATGCCTTGTGTCTATGATGGGACTGTATAATATTACTTCGTTCTATGGCACTACCGAAGAATTATGGTTCCCCGAATGGGACATGAAAGGCACGCCGTGGGATAATCCAAAATTATACGGGAAATATTCACCGTCGAATTATGTGAAGAATTTTTCAACTCCTACATTAATTATTACCGGTGAGAAAGATCTCCGTGTATCCTACACGCAAAGCCTTGAATATTTCACGGCACTCAAAAAACAAAATGTTGACAGCCGCATTATTGTTTTCAAAAACGACGGGCACTGGCCGAGCCATATAAAATCGATGCCATTGTATTATAACGCGCACCTTGAATGGTTCAGCAAATACCTTGGCGGAAAACCTGCACCGTATGATTCCAAGAAGCTGGTGCGGAACATAGAAGATATTAAAGAATAAAAGTTGTAAGGAAAAATTTTGAAAATTTTAATTAGTAACGATGACGGTATAGGCTCAGAGGGCATATACGCGCTAGCACAGGAACTGAAGAAAATCGGCGAGGTAATAGTTGTTGCACCGTTGCATGAACAGAGTGCAGTGGGCCACGCGATAACCATGAAGCTGCCTCTGCGTGTAACGAAATATATGAAGAATAATGAATTTTTCGGTTATGCCGTTGACGGCACACCTGCCGATTGCGTGAAGATGGGCGTGCGCAATATCCTGATGGAAAATCCTGATATTGTTGTATCCGGCATAAATCATGGCTCGAACACTGCCACCAATGTTATTTACTCGGGCACGGTTTCAGCCGCGCGCGAGGCTGCTATCATGGACATCCCGGCAATTGCAATATCGGTTACCAGCCACGATGCAAACGAGTTCGAGTATGCCGCCCGTGTTGCAGCGCATTTTTGCAAAGTGATTGCCGAAAAGGGATTGAAGAAAGGCACGCTGCTTAACATCAATGTGCCAAATAAACCCGAAAGCGAAATTAAAGGAATTGTTCTTACCAAGCAGGGCCACTCCAAGTGGGATGACGTGTATGAGAAACGTGTTGACCCGTACGGAAAAGATTACTACTGGCTTACCGGCACTTTGCTGCCAATTGATAAAGAGCCGGTGTATGATCAGCACGCCATTGAGAATGATTATGTTTCCATTACACCAATACATTTCGACTTAACGGATAACGAGACGTATGATGAAATGGCAGCCTGGGATATTTCCGGGCAGGCAATAGGGTAGAACTGATAATGGGAATTGACTCGCTGAGCCTTCACACGAATCCCGGACTGGGAATCCTGATAATTGCGTTTTTGGCGCTAGCCGCTTTTAGCGCGTACGTGTACCATTATACCATTCCCGAAGTGCCGCGCGGCAAACGGATGCTTTTGACCACATTGCGCATGCTCGCGCTTGTGCTGATTGTATTTGTTGCCGCTGAACCTGTTATAACAATGGTAAAGAAAATTGTCGTTCAACCACGGCATCTGGTTTTCATCGACAAGTCCGCTTCTGTTGCTGCTGGTGCGGAAGGTGTAAAAAATTTGGAAATGGTACGCTCATTTCTTAATCAGGGGTGGACGGGTCAGACCGAGTTTTACACGTTTGATGATGAATTGCAAAAAACCGGTAAGGACAGTTTGCAATTCATACAGTGGGATGGAGCTGCCTCCGGCTTTTCGCAGATATTTTCCAGCATCCGGGCAATGCCCGAAAGCCCTGCGACGGTTACGATTATCTCTGACGGTATTGCAACAACCGGAACAGACCCGGCATTCGCGGCTGAAAAGGCAGGCATACCGGTTTTTAGCATTGTTATTGGGGACAGTATGAAACACCGTGACGTGATCGTGCAGCACCTGGAAACACCCGAGGCGATGGTTGCCGGAACGCAATACGTTTTGCGCGCGCAGGTGGTTTTGCAGGGCTTGAACCGCGTGCCGTTAAAAATTAGGCTAAAGGAAGAAAGCAATATCATCGAGGAAAAAACCGTTGTCCCGGAAAGCGGCTTTAATTCAATTACTTTTGCATACACGCCAAAAACAGCAGGTGAACGGAAACTAACCGTTGAAGTGGATTCGACGGCCGCGGAGAATAACAAGTATAATAACAGGTACACGAAATTTGCTAATGTTAAAGATAGCAAGGTAAAAGTGCTATTAGTTGCAGGCAGCCCGTCAGCCGATTTTACCTTTATCCGTACAGCTTTAAGTTTGGATACCAATCTGGTAGTAAGAACCATTGTAGAGCTGGGGCAGAACAAAGTTTTGGTTCCCTATAATGAAAAGCTGCTTGATAGCTGCAGCATGTACTATTTTATCGGCTTTCCTTCTGTAACATCATCCCCGCAGTTATTCAATCAGTTGCTCAGCCGGATAAGGGACAATCAAAAATCATTTTTTATTTTGTTGGATGAATCCTACTCGCAGCCAATGCTTGATCAGTTAGCGGATTATCTTCCGGCACGGGTACGGCGGAGCGCGCAAGGCAGCCTGCAAGTGCAGCCCGTGCTAACTGCTGCCGGTCAACGGCATCCGGTCCTGAAAAACAGCGCAGGGGACGGCGGTCAGCTTTGGTCTGAACTGCCGCCTGTATTCCGCCCCAATGTTGACCTGCTGGTAAAACCCGAAGCGGAAATTATGATGACATCACGAATTGGTAACTCGCCTTTGCTGCTGCCTTTATTAACGGCACGCGCAATTGGCAAGCAGCGCTCGGTACTGCTAACAGCGGCTGATATATGGCGCTGGCAGTTGAACACCAAAAACAGCACGCAGCTTTTCAGCCAATTTATACAGAACAATTTCAGGTGGATACATGCCGGGGGCGAGCGCGAGCGCCTAACCGTGAGCACAAGCAGAAAACTCTACAGCAAAGGCGAGAAAGTTATTCTCCACGCGGAGTTGTTTGACGAGAGTTATAATTTACTTTCCGGTGAGCAGATTGATCTTGAGATTCGTTCGGGTGGTGAAGTTGTAAAACCGGTTTTCGCGCCCATTGGCAGCGGGTTGTATGAAGCCTCGCTGGAGCCGTATAAATCCGGTGATTATACGTACACCGCAGTCTATAAGGAAGACGGCAAGAAACCTTTGCAAAAATCGGGCAGATTTACGATTAGCGAGCAAAATTTGGAGCTGGTAAATCTTGAAGCCGACTATAATTTTCTTTCCTACCTGTCTAAAGTAACGGGTGGTAAGGCGTACTATAATAAATTCTCCGGATATCAGCAGGAGATTGAGAAAATAACCGCGCGGGCACAGCGTGACAAGACAGAGTCGAGTGAATTTGTACTCCGTAACAATCCGTTTATGGCAGTGATAATTGTACTCTTGTTCGCAATCGAGTGGTTTATCCGGAAAAGATCCGGGATGCTTTAAAACGATTATTCTATTAGCATGTGATCTGTTTTTTTTGATTATTGGCTCGGTAGCTGTAACGGCGTTATCCTTTTTTTATCGAATAAAGGAGAAGTATGTTCGCCGAGAAATATTTGGAACGAAAGGTGTATTGAGTATGAAAGCTATATTCTTATTGATTGTCTTTTCTCTTTGTGCCACTGCTCAAAATATCTCCACTCTTGACAGCGGCTTTTCCTGCCTGGCTAAAGGTGAACTTATAAAAGCTGTTGATGAGTTCAGGAAAAGTTTTAGAGATGATGCTTGGCTTCCGGATAATTCAATTGTTGTTGATTCAGTTTATCGTTTTGCAATAGGAAAACCCGAAAATAGTGAGGTCAATTATGTACTCGGTGTCCTATGTGCTGAAAAACATTTTTATCCTGATGCCTATTTGTATTTAGAAAAATATCTACGGGAATCTAAAGGCGGCTCCTTGAGGAAAACCGCTCAGAGTATGATCCATACTCTCAAAGTTAAAGAAAAAGATATTCCGTATTACCGGTTCCTTTCCGAATATTTAACCCTTGTAAAATGCAAAAAAGGAAATACCAAACGGTTTTGGGATGAAAGGACTGTGAAAAAACTCGGTAACGAATATGATTTATACCAGCAAATTGACTATCCGGAAACCTTTGATACTTTACATTTTACACCTCTCCAGACGGCTATTCACGATTCGGATAACACTACTCTCAAAGCCGGGCCATTTTCCTATATGATTATCAGTGATTCAACCGGAATGAAACTGACACAACCGATTCTTTACTTGACAAGGAACTGGTATGCAACCGAAAGTGAACATTATATTTTCCACTATCAGTACCCGTTTCAGCAAATAGATCCTGCAGCCATTAAAAAATTTGAAGAATTTGCTATTGAAATGATACAAGAGTATAAAGTTCCAATGCTGAAAAAGATTTATTACTTTTTTTCGCCCGATCCAAGAATTCTCGGACGGTTTTATTTCAGACCTGCTGTTAGAGGAATGGCTTCTACTCAATGGCTTTTTGTTTCATCCATTTCCTGGAGCAATACTCATGAAATAACCCACTGCCTCACTCATCAAGTTATGCAGTTATGCTTATATGGCTTGTTTAGTGAAGGTTTGGCTGAGTATCACGGGGGCGCAACGTCCTTTGGGAAAGATTTTATCTACCCGTGGGTAAAAGACTTGGCATTTTTAAATAAAGAACCTAAAGTATCTGCTATTTATAAGGATGAAGAATTTTTCAACAGGACAAAGTTTGATGTAAACGACAATATTTTTACGGCTGCCGCATTCTTGAAATTTGTTAGAGAATCGTATGGGAAAAGAAAATTTCTTTCGCTACTAAATGAATCGGATCCGGAAATTATACCGGAAAAATTTACCCTGTTGTTTAATAAAACTCTCCCGGAACTGGAGAGGGAATTTCATACATGGCTGATTGCAACGGATTTTCCGTCCATTAATTCCGGGTTTAATAGCAACGCGGAACAGATATTTAACTTGCAGGACAATGCTTATGATGATAATGGCAATGGCAATTACCAATACCCCATTGATACATTGTTGTTGCCCGGCGCGTTAGACCTGCTTAAAATGCGGGTGCTGCAAGATGAGAGAAATAATTATTTTGAGCTTTCTTTTAGGAATTTGTGCGATATGGATTCTGTTGAGTGGGGATTTTACAGAACTGAGGTAAATATTTATATAAAAATTGATAAAAATACCAATACTGCTTATACATGGCAAAAGGCTGCACTGTCCGGCAGGTACAAATATGTCCTGAGCATTTCAGACAAGGGAATTTCCCTGTATTCTTACGACGATGAGCAGACCACGGCAATGAAGCTTTATAAAACCGGTACACCTCTGGGCGATACTACTACGAAAACAATTCGTTTCGCGGTTTCCAGAAAACTGATTCCGGAGGTTAATGAGTATAGCAGTTACTTTGTGGGGGTTGGGCCAAGTGACTTAGGTTTTGGATTTAAAAAATCCTCCGCCACTTTTACAGGTAGGATCGCGGAGTTACAAACCGCGGTATCAAAGAATAATGGGAGCTGTGCTGATAACGCGGGATTACGGACTAATTTTTTCGATGTGCTATTGCCTCCGGACGCGGATCAGTCTGCAATTTTTAACAGCATCTCAATTAAAGACGGATCCGTGGCAGTATTTCCGTATGTATCTACACACAAGCAAAAACCATGAAGATTTTAGGTTTATTGGTTCGGTATCTTTATGCATTGCTGGATGTATTTCTCCCCGCTGAGTGTATTGCCTGCGGGATGCAGGTTCGTGGCAGGGAAGCGGTTTGCCCCGCGTGTATGGCCTCGCTTAAGCCTGTAACAGAAGAACGGCGGCTGTTCGAGTACCGGAAAAAATTTGCGGTACACGGCATCGTTGACGGGTTTTATCCGGCTTATGTGTTTGAACAGGATAGACCAATCCGTGATATATTACATGCAGTAAAATACACGGGCAAATTTCTTTTAGCCGAAGACATGGGGCGGCATTCCGCGAACTATTTCAGGCACGTACCCGAGTTGGTACATTGTGATATTATTATTCCCGTGCCCCTGCATAAAAGCAAGCGCTTCGAGCGCGGCTATAATCAATCAGCCCACATTGCCAAGGGTATTGCCCGTGAACTAAAAACGCCGGTTTACAAAAACGCCGTCAAAAGAATTAAAGCCACCAAAACACAAACCAAACTGAACCTTACCGAACGCCGTGAAAACATGCTTGATGCGTTCAAGATGCGTAACCCGAATCTTGTGAAAGGGAAAAGTATTATGCTGGTAGATGATGTTATAACCACAGGTGCAACAATTACCGAATGTGCAAAGGTGTTGAAACAGGCCGGGGCAGCGGCCGTGTTCGCGGTGTCTGTGGCTTTGGCGGATTGATGGGGAGGGGGTATAGTCAATCTCGAGTGAGAGGATTTCTGAGATTCAGGACTAGAAAGAACCTTAATAGCCGAAACCTATTTCGAGTTTTTTTGGGCAAGAACTATAAGTAGGGAAGATTGTTTGGACACAAAGCAATTTTGAAAATTTATAGGATGATTTAAAGATGATTAGTGATAGTATTCATATCACACTTAAAAATGCAATTAAGAAAATTCATTCCCAAAGACTAAATTTTCAAAAAATGAGAATTCCAGATTGTGAATTTTTTTTAAGGTTAATAAAAAACTTCAAATAACCTAAATGTATTGAATAATTGTTCCAAGTTACCTAAAGTAATTCTTGACTTATTAGTTCTAATTTAGATAGATTGTGCTAAGTAGAGATACAATTCTGTTAGAAATAATTACAAATAGTAAATATTTGAAAAAAGTGAAAAAAATTTCAGAAGATTAAAACGAAGCAAATATCATGAAAGCCTCAGAGACGAAATTCCAGCCATTGATAGAGGGAACAAAACAGTATGTAATACCACTGTTTCAAAGACCATATAGTTGGGATAAAAGTGAATGGAATGTTTTATGGAATGACATAATTGAGTTATTTGAATATCCGTCCAAAACTCACTTTTTTGGCTCAATTGTGACCTCTCCAACAACTTCAGTCCCAGAAGGAGTAACTAAATACCTGTTAATCGATGGTCAACAGCGGATTACAACAATTTTTGTAATTTTGGTTTTGCTACGTAATAAGGCAGTGGAGGAAGGGAAAAAAGAACTTTCAGAAGAAATTGAAAAAACACTTTTAATTAATCAGTTTAAAAAAGATTTAGATTATTATAAATTGCTCCCTACTCAATCGGACAGAAAACCGTATCAAGAATTGATACATGACCACATATTAACTTCAGAATCCCAAATTGCTAAGGCTTATCAGCATTTTGAAAAATTATATAATAAATCAAAAGTCAAGATAGAAAATCTTAAGACTATTATTTCAAATCAGCTAATTGTCGTAAGTATTTTGTTAGAAAGTGATGATAATCCATATCTTGTTTTTGAGAGTCTGAATGCAAAAGGACGACCACTAACACAAGCAGATTTAATCAGAAATTATTTTATAATGTTAATTCATGTAAATGAACAAGATGCGATGTATAATCTGTATTGGCTCCCAATGCAGACAAAGCTTGGAGATAGTTTACCGGAATTTATTAGGCATTATTTGATGCAGGATGGTGACTTTGTAAAACAAAACGAAGTGTACTTTTACTTGAAAAATAAAGTTAACAGAGAATGCGCTATCGACTACCTTAAACGACTTGCTAAATTCGCTGATTACTATAATAAACTGCTTAATAATTCTGAAGAAGTAAACAAGCCCATTGCAAGTCTTCTTGAAAGGCTGAATAGAATTGAGGCCACAACAACATATCCTTTTCTCATGAAAATTTATGATCTTTGGAACGCTGGGAAGTTTTCGAGTAATGATGTGTTTGAAATCCTAAAACTTATTGAAAATTTTATGATTAGGCGATTTGTTTGCAACGTACCAACAAATCAATTGAACAAAATATTTCCTTCGTTGTTTAATCAGATAACTGCAAAATATCCGGATGAATTTATTAGTGGTTTGAAGTTTTTATTGCAAGAAAGGGGCTATCCGAATGATCTTGAATTTCGTTATCGAATTAAAGAGTCAAAGTTTTATGGTGCAGGAGGCAGAGCCATAAAAACAAAACTGATTTTAGAGTCGATAGAGGAATTCTATAATCATAAGGAGATTATTAATTTCCAAAATTTAACTGTTGAACATATTATGCCTCAAACTTTATCCGAAAAATGGCAAGAATACTTGGGTGTTGATTGGGAACAAGTTCACGAGTTTAATTTGAATTCAATTGGTAATCTAACGTTGACTGCATATAATAGTGAAATTAGTAACGCACTATTTGGAGAAAAGAAAAAGCATTATGCAAATAGTCACTTAGAGCTTAATAAATATTTTAATAATATTTTCGAGTGGAGGGAAGCGAATATTACAATTAGATCCATGCACTTAGCTGAAATCATGTTACGGATTTGGCCATTTTTTGGTGAAGAAAAAGAAATGTCATCACAACAAACTGGCGTAACAGGGAAAACTCCACGATCGCTTTCAATACTTGGTCAGTTTTTTGAAGTTAATAGTTGGCGCGATGTATTATCAAATACCTTAAATACAATAGCAGATTTGGAGCCTGAAAAATTCGAAATTATTATTAAAAACTATCCTCGCTTTGTAAGTTTAGATGGTAATAAATTCAGAGCCACAAGAAAACTAATCAATGGAGCTTTTGTAGAAGTAAATTTAAGTGCACAATCAATTCAAAGATTTTGTTTTCAGGCTTTAGAAACTATAGATCTTAGTAGTGAAGATTGGCGAGTTGAAACAAGTTAATTGCTATTGTAAATAATAAATTACTTTTTCAATTCTTTAGACGATTCTCCATTTCATGTAGTTTTTTGGGTATAAGTAATTCTTCTTCTTAAGTTAATAATCTTAAAGTGCAAACCTTCAAAGCCCAAGTTTGATCAAAATTAAGATATCTGACTTGACTTACGAACAATTTGTCATATTCTTAATCGCTTTAATAGAATACCGTTTAAAGTATTATTAAAGCTTACATTACTTATTTGTGCTATCTTCGTTGATTTACTACCCAGAGAAGCCAATCCCTCCACCGCAAATATCCCTTTTTTTTATAAGGCTATTTTGTGTAACTTTTGTGATTAATGTTTAACTGATTTAGAGACATGGAAGAAAGAATACTTAAGGCTTTGGAAGGCATCAGGCCATACCTTATGGCTGATGGCGGCGATATTGAATTAGTACAGGTAAGTGAGGATGGCATCGTGAAAGTGCGCCTGAATGGCGCATGCAGCACCTGCCCGATGAGCACGATGACTCTGCGTGCCGGGGTTGAACGTGCCTTAATCCGCGAAGTCCCGGGTATCCGCCGGGTAGAATCGGTAGCATAAAACAGGGGGAACTATGCTGCGCGGCAATAAAAATATCATTTTTACCATAATTCTGCTGGCACTGCTTGCCGTGTGCATGTACGTGTTTATGCCAGTGTTCCTGCTGTTCGTGTTTGCAGTGCTGTTCTCTTTCATTCTCGACCCGTTTGTATCATTGGTTGAAAAAGCCGGGTTCAAACGCGGGCAGGCGACGCTCATCGTGTTTTTGGCAGGTGGTATTCTTGTTTATTTCGCTGTTTCATGGATTGTGCCGAGCCTTACCATACAGCTCGCGAGCCTTGTTGAAAAATTAAAAACTTTCTCGATTAAAGAACATGTTGAACTGCTGGAAAACAAAATTACACAGCTTTTCCCGTTTGTAACCCACGGTATGCTGGTGCATAGATTCGAAGAAATTATTACCGGCTCAATTCAGGGGCTGCTCAATCAAATGACTTTGTTAGTTTCAAACCTCGTATCTGTTGCAGCGCTGCTGGTAATTTTACCTTTCATGACGTACTATATTGTTAAAGACCGCAAAGCCCTTATGAAAGGCATTCTGCACGTACTGCCCAACCGGTATTTCGAAATGTCTTACTGGATAATGAAGCGCATCTCTGCGCAATTAGGGCGCTATGTCCGCGGCTGGCTCTTCGATGCCCTCTTTGTCGGGCTTGCATGTGGTTTTGGTTTCTGGCTGATTGGAATCCCGAATGCTGTAGCCCTTGGTATTGTTGCCGGAATCGGTCATCTCGTGCCATATTTCGGACCGATTATCGGCGGTGTTCCGGCATTAATTGTATCAATTATTCAGTTTGGTGATTTCCGGGCTGCACCGTTGCTGCTGCTTTTGCTCCTTACCATTTATATTGTCGATAACGGATTTTTCCAGCCGTATGTATTCTCCAAAAGCGTCGATATGCACCCACTCGTCATCATTATGCTTATAGTAGCAGGCAGTGAGGCTTTCGGTGTTGTCGGAATGATCCTTGCCGTCCCAACCGCGACAGTGCTTAAAACAGCCGCGTTCGAGATATACTCTGCCTTTAAATCATACCGGGTAGCCAGGATTTAATCTCTAGGGTAAATAAGCACTTCATCGGCAAACATCAATACATTATTACCCGCTGAACGGTGCAATGCCGGAAGCCCGTCGTAGTTTTTTGCAAAAACCCGCAGATACCGGGTTGTAATATTTATCTTTCCTGTTGAGACATCTTTCCGATCGATGACATATCCGTTCAGTTCCGGAATTTCTGTTTTGTTAAGCTGCTTAAAATTCACCCCGTCATCCGAATACGAAAAAGTCACATAGCGGGGGTATAAAATCCACACATCGGAATTATGCAGGAACCCAATGGCAACGCTGTCAATTGCCGCCGGTTTGCCCAAATCAATTATCACATCAAGATCCTGTTTTTCATCGTGTGACTGCCATTTCCTGTCTGTGTAACGTAAAGTGCCTCGCACCCCGTCTATCAGCGCGTTTGGCCCGGAGGCTGCATAATCAAGCGAATATGGAGTCTTATGCTCAAGAGCCGGATAAATCAAATTACCCGAGCGGTAAACCGGATTGATCGTATCTCTGTAAATCGTCCGGTAGAATGCCTGCTCTAAAATATCTATGCTTCGGTTTGCAGCATTAACAGCGTTATTCGTGCTATTTACAAACGTAGCTGCTTTTAATGTTGTATTGCTATTAATCAGGATGCTGTCTTTATAAATAGTGGAGTTGTTATCCGGTTCGCTGCCGTCAAGCGTAAACCTGATTTGTGCATCTTGGGTTAAGCACTTCAGAGTGATGTATTGCGGTTTGTAAAAGCAGGTGCTGCCTTTTTGCATATACGGCGTGAACACAGGATGCAGGGCTTCACCAACTGTTTTGCCTTTTTTAACTGAGGCACTTTTCATGCCCGCGTCTATCCCCGGTTGAGGGGAACACGCCATAATAATCCGCGACCCGTTTTGTATAGCTTTTATAGAAAGCCTTGCATCGGTTATTACATCCGTACCATGCTTAATACTTTTTACGTACACGTTTTCAGGTGCATTCCGTGGTGCAATGATGCTGAAAGTTTTTCCATTTCCGAGTTTAATGTTAACCTTATCGAACAGGGGGCTGCCGAAGATATATTCACCTGAGGCGGGCATTACGGGATAGAAGCCCATTGCCGAGAAGACAAACCATGCAGACATTTGCCCGCAGTCCTCGTTACCGATAAGTCCGTCCCTGCCTGTTCCGTAAAACCTGTTCATGATGTCCCGGACACGGAACTGTGTTTTTGAAGCTGCCCCCAAGGTGGCATAGAGATAGGCAATCCAATGGCTCGGCTCATTGCCGTGCGCATATTCTCCTATTAGCCCGGTTACATCTGAAACTTTCCGGTATTTTTCTGAAGGAGCCGCGTTAAACAATGCATCAAGCTTCTTTTCGGTGTTTACCTGCATCGAGTTTTCTGTTTGATAGGGAACCCATGAATACTGCCATGCATTGCCCTCGGTAAAATCACTCACACCCCACGGGAAGGTTTCAGCAGGGTCAAAATCAATCCGCCATCTGCCATCGCTATATCTGCCGCGCATAAATCCGGTACTCGTATCAAATACATTTTCATAACGAAGTGAGCGTTGCAGATAAAGTTTTTCATCATCAGGGTGATTAAGCAATGCGGCTGTTTTTGCAATGCACCAGTCATCCAGCGCGTATTCCACCGTTCTTGAAACTGCATCGGTTTCCCTATCCGAAGGAATAAAGCCGTAGCGGTTATAGGAGCCAATACCTAGAGCCTGCTGATTGGCACTTTTCTTCATCGCGGTAAATGCTTTTTCCCGGTCGCAACCGGTAATGCCGTTAACAAGGGCATCTGCAATAACCGGCACCGCATGGTATCCAATCATGCATCCGGTTTCATTCCCTGCCAGTTCCCACACGGGCAGCAGCCCATACTGTTCGTACTTATCAAGCATCGAGTGGATAAAATCAGCAGACCGCTTCTTATCAATCATATTAAGCAGCGGATGCAATGCCCTGAAGGTATCCCACAATGAAAACAGCGTGTAATGAGTATAGCCCTCTGCAATATGAATTTTGCCGTCCATTCCCCGGTACCTGCCATCAACATCTGAGAATGTGTTGGGGCATATCATGCAGTGATACATTGCCGTGTAGAATTTTATTTTATCGTCTTTGTTTTTTCCTTCAACGGTTATTTTTTGGAGTTCTTTTTCCCATGCTAACCGGGCTGTTTTTTTAACATTTTCAAAATCCCATCCGGGAATCTCTGCGCGCAGGTTTTTCTCCGCGCCCTCTGCATCTACAGCTGATATTGCAATTTTTACTTTGATAACCTTGCCTTTGCCCGGCGCAAAGTGCAAGGCTGCAACAATACCGTGATCTTTTTCGGAGGCATTAACATTCGTTGCAGGGGCATCACCATTAGCCCAGGTTATACCGGTGAATGGTTCGGAAAATTCGGCGGTAAAAAAAACATACTGTTCATCCGCCCATCCTGATGATTTACGCAGACCTGCGATTTTTGTATTGCTGATGATTATTAGCGAGCTCTGCTTTGCTTTATCGGCAATACCATGAGCCAAATCAAAAATAATGTGGATGGATTCCGGTGTGTTAAACGTGTATTTATGAAAGCCTGCGCGGGTTGTGGTAGTAAGCTCCGCGAGAATTTTATGCTGTTTCAATAACACTTTGTAATATCCTGCTTCTGCTGTCTCATCCTTGTGGCTAAAAAGCGAACGGTAACCGGGCGTTTTGTGCTGCTTATCTCCGGGAGTAAGATAGAGTTTGCCGGTGAGGGGCTTAATTAATATATCGCCATAATCCGCGCCGCCCGTGCCGCTTAAATGCGTGTGGCTGAAACCAAGAATGCTGCTGTCTGAGGCGTGATAGCCTGAGCACCAGTCCCACCCCCTGATGTCCGTATCAGGACTGAGCTGAACCATGCCGAATGGCATTGTTGCTCCCGGGAAAGTATGCCCGTGCCCGCCTGTGCCGATAAATGGATTGACATACTGCGCGAACTGCGGCAGCGCGGGTGAAGAGAACATTGTAATTATCAATAATATCCGGAAGGGTTTCATACATAACCTGTGCAATATTTATGTAAATGCGGCTCGAGCCGGGTAAAATGAATTATTAGTTTGAACTTCGTGTCGTGAAAAATAAATAGACCGTGATACCAAGAGCAGCAACCACGGTTAGCGGCTCCCATAACGAGAGGAAGACCGGCTCTGCCGGCAAAGATTTTTGGGTTAAAGCGTACCCGGCTGTTTCAATGGAATCTTTAAGCGGGAGTTTTAGTGTATCGGTAAACGAAAAACTAAAATTGTTTTTTTTCTGTTCCACATCCGTTACAATGGAAGACGAGCCTTTGTAAGCAACACT
>JACPGF010000033.1 GCA_016182615.1 Ignavibacteriales bacterium | reverse complement strand
CATTTACCATTAGCGGTAACCGGGCACTGGTTGCAAACTTTACTGCCATAACATATGCAGTATCATTGTCATCAAATCCTGTTGCTGGAGGAACAACTTCTGGCGCGGGCTCATTTAACTCGGGTGCCTCGGTAACCGTAACGGCTGCCGCAAATGCAGGATATACCTTTACCAATTGGACGGAAGGTGGAATCGCAGTTTCGGCAAGTGCTGCTTACACGTTCACTATTAGTGGAAATAGAACACTGGTAGCAAACTTTACTGCCATAACATATGCAGTATCATTGTCATCAAATCCTGTTGCTGGAGGAACAACTTCTGGCGCGGGCACATTTAACTCGGGCACCTCGGTAACCGTAACCGCTGCACCAAATACAGGGTATGCATTCATCAACTGGATGGAGGGTGGAATTGCAGTTTCGACAAACGCTGATTATACGTTTACTATAAGTGGAAATACAACGCTGGTTGCGAACTTTGCACTTTCTGGTCCAGCCGCCGTATCACTTGGATCTGCAAGTAATTTTGCAGTTCTTGCGGGTTCTGGTATAACCAACACTGGTATTGCTACTCATCTTTATGGCGATGTCGGATCCTATCCCACGCCTACAATTGTCGGGCTGCTAGCTGCAAATGTGACTGGAATATTATACACAGCCTCTGATCCTGTTGTAAGCTCGGCAAAAGATGCATTAGCAGCTGCATATATCGATGCTCAGGGAAGAACACTAAATGCAATCGCATTGCCAGGACAACTGGGAGGTTTGACCCTTACTCCCGGACTCTATATTAATTCAACTTCGAGTGGAATATCAGGAGCAGGATTGACCTCTATTTTAACCCTTGACGCTGGAGGTAACCCGAATGCCGTTTGGATATTCAAGATGGGATCTACATTAATCACTGCCGCCGGTACCAGTATTGTCCTGACTGGTGGGGCTCAATGGACAAATATTTATTGGTCTGTTGGGACATCAGCAACCCTTGGAACGAATTCCGTCTTTTACGGGAATATTCTGGCTGACCAATCAATCACAATAACTACAGGTGCAACGGTATATGGAAGGGCATTGACAAGAATTGCAGTGGTAACATTAGACAACAATATTATAGATAATCGATAAACAATATGGAGTTTTAGAAAAGGAAAACATGAATTAAAAATATGGATGTCTTTATTTGACTGGAAAATCACCACATAAAATTTTCCGGTCAGCGCTCTTAGTCCCGAAACAGCAAGTCGGCATCCATCCAAAATACATATTGCCGGACAATAAATGCAGAAGTATGCGTAAAGTGTAACCGAACAATGCACTGGTGAGAGCATTTACAGGTAAGCATTTAACAGGCACAATTCATATGTCCCGTTACACTTTTTTAAAAGTTATTTACCGTTGAACTTTTTTTGCAAACTGAACAGAGGTCTTTGCGGTTCATTCTCGGTTGCACCATTACTATAATTTCTTGGTGCTCCCATTACCGCATAAATCTACAATTTTATAGATAAATGATGAGAATTTTTTCATCTTGTTTAATAGTGTCAATATAAGCATTAGTTGCTGTTCTGGATTTTTTGTCGTTTCGCAAAACTTGAATTATCCATTTCCGGCTTATAAAACTCTCTTTTCCACCCACTCATTTATTTGTAGTGCCAAAGAATAAAGTGTTGGCATATCCCATTTTACCAAGATTTAACAGTGCTGTTAGAAGAACGAATAAATGAAGTCAATTATGGGCCTCTTGTTTGTTTTAAAAATGCATCTAACATGAGTTTGGCATTTCGCCGTTACTTAAAATCTTTGAAATTATTTGGAACCGGATTTAGCCTTAGAGTGTTCAGAAAAACATTTATCTCACAAGCTAGCGAATACATGGATCTGGTCACGGTTTCTAAATTGGTCGGACATGCCTCAATTAGTACTACCGCCAAGTATTATAATAAGGTAGAGCTAAAACGTAAAGCAACTGAGTTGAATAAATTCGTTGGATTGAAGGGCGCTGAATAAGCGCTCTTTTTTTAATGAAAAATGCGGAAGTAGTTTTGGAAGTAGTAAATAAGTGAAAAATGGGTGAAAACAGGTGATATTTTAGTTTTAACCAGAATTCTTTAAAATCAAAAAGCCCTAAAACAACGTGTTTTAAGGCTTTTTTGTGAGCGCGGGTGGGTTCGAACCACCGACCCCTTGCTTAAAAGGGAAAGAATCATTGAAAACTTTGAAATTCCGTCCCCATAACCCATAGTAAATTATGGATTTATAGATGGCGTTGTTGATGGAATATTTACGGAAGTAGTTTCGGAAGTAGTAATTGAAGAAATTATTGGGTCATTCCAGGACTATATATCTATAAATTAAAGATACTGTGAATTAAAATGAGAATTGAGAACCGCCAATGCACTATAAAAAGGCTGTCACAGAAAACGCTGAAAGAAATATTACCCATTTCGTGGCTATTTTTAAGTTCATCAAGTGGGGAAACATCTGAACTTTTTTGCCTTTGACCAGGGGAGTAACATGGTCGTTGACATTTAGGTCATCTACGAGCGATGCTATAAGCGACCTCCGTTTTCGTAAGCAGTAATTGCATGATTGTATATTGTAACTACTTCATTTTTTATAGGTTCGAAAAAATACTTTTGACCCAGTAAGATTATGCAATGAGCCTCTGGATCTAACAATTTAAATATTTTGCCTATTGATTCATCCGCCAATGTGTGCGAACCAATCATTGGAGCAGGGAAAAAATAGCCGGAAATATTTGCAATCAAATAATTATCTAATCTTTCATCGAAATGTTCCCATGCATCGCGCAAATGCCGATTTTTTAGTGGAGAGGCCTCATTCAGCCCAAATTTAACACGCAATAATTTGGCTCTCTTTTCTTTTAATTTTCTACTACTCTTATTATTACTGCCAAGACCTGATGTCCAAAAGTAACGAGAAAGAGCAGCAGAATGTCCAATTGCCTCTTGAATAAAATTGAAAACAATATCAGGTGGTAGGTCTGCCTTAAGTGAATACTCATATCTATCAAATGCATCTATAGCACTACCAGAAGAATAAAGTATGGAATGTAGATAGAATACTTCTTGCATTGGTATTATCCCACCATAATCATTCACAGTGATCGTGATGCGTCTTTCGATCTCCTCTTGAGTCATTTCTTCCATATTTTATTTTATCCCACCTTTAATAATACATATTTCCTCATCCGTCAGCCTATAAAGTTTATACACCGCATTATTAATCTTTTCTTCATGAAAATCAATACGAGATTGAAGTTGCTGGATTTGGGTTTGTAGTTTCGCAGCTTGCTTTTCTTTGTTGAGCGGCAAAAGTGATTCAACGTTTCGCACTATTTCATCATATACAATCTGATCCTTTGAAATAGTCAAATCAACTTTTGGAATTGGTAACGATTTTAACTGAGATACTTTAATTTGTGGAAAATCATCATTTGTCTCATTGAAATAATACTTGATGAAGAATCCAATAAGATTACTGTGAATGATTATGGTGGGATAATACCAATGCAAGAAGTATTCTATCTACATTCCATACTTTATTCTTCTGGTAGT
>JACPGF010000301.1 GCA_016182615.1 Ignavibacteriales bacterium | reverse complement strand
GCCTCAACATAGTTCGAATAGCCATTAAAAAAAAGTGATTTGCCAAGGTTGGGAGTTATCAGTATTTCTACATCATTAACCGGAGTGCCGTTGCTGGTTGTAATCTTTCCGGTAATCGTTCCGTTAGGATTAACAAAGCCTACCGACGAACCGATAGGACTGGTACCGTATTTGTTAACTCCGGTAACAGTATATGAGTAAAATACACCGGGCTGAATATTAAAATCTTTATAGAATAACTGGTCGGCTGCGATGGTACTGAGTAAAACATTATCTCTATAAAGGTGAAAAAAGTCCATGTTTGCCGGTGGACTAAGAACATCGAAAGACCAACTGATTTCAACCCTGTCGGGAAAATCGCCTTGAGTAGCAATAACGCGGGGGGATGTTGGCGGCAGCTGATAGAACCCGAATATACCGGTACTGGTGGATTGCAGATTATCAGTCATATTGTCAATGACAATATACTGCCCGAAACTGACGGTATTACGGAATTTACTGTTCACTAATGTACTATCCGGGTAACCGTTGGTAACGGTGTAATTTTGCTGCAAATATTGCCCAATGACGGGTATGCTGATTGCAAACCACAACAGAAGGAAATACCTTGCAGGTGGTATTATTTTTTGTATAAATAAAGTCATTGTTATTCCTTAAAAAAAAAAGGTTGTTACTTTTTTACAATTCCTGTCACACTTCCTGTGTTACAGGTTCTCAACTTGCTTCCACACGTAAGTATTCAACGGAAGCATTATGAATGCAAATTTGAGGCATTCAATTTTGCGTGATAAACTCAACCATGTTTTTCTTGATCAACAATAAATTAATATTCACTGTCATATTATTGGTGTTTTCAGAAGGGTAAACCAACCGAACCCAAACCGTACCACCACTCTCATAACACCGGACAGCAAGGCGTCTGCCAGCGCTTGCAGTAGCATCATAATTGCCGGCTTCAAAACCAACGACACATCCTACCCACTCTGTGGAGGAATACCCTGTGTCATGGATCAGAGTGAACTGACCATTATGCTGTTCGGTTGTAGTAAAACTTATATACTTAAAGAACGGCTCGCCACTAACAAATATTGGGCCACTCACATCTAATTTGCTCCCGGAAGCCGGAGCAGAGGTTCCAACTCCAAGAGTTCCATTAACAGAAGCATTATTATTAACGGTTAAACTGCTTGTATTAAGGGTAGTAACGTTCGCGGTATCAATCGTTGCGGTTCCGTTAATGGTTGCGTTTCCACTAATAGTTGCATTTCCGAATGTGCCGGTTCCTGTAACAGTCTGGTTACCCCCTATAGTCGAATTGCCGGTATTGTTAATAGTTGTGCTGTTAAGTGTTACACCATTAATATTGCCGTTCGAAGTAAGAGTATCCGCCTGAACCCCTCCTGAAACAGTAAGTTTAGTTGCAGGTTCAAGCGTTCCAATGCCAACGTTGCCACTGCCACCAAATACATTCGAGCTGCCCCTGAAGCCCATGGCATACGGTGCTGCTGTAAGGGTAACCCTCGGACTCATTTCTATATTTCCGGTTGTTATACCAATCCAGTACTGTTGGTTAAATGCAAGAGAGCCGAACGGGGTAACCGAACCGAGCTGTGCATTATAAACACCATTCTGCACCATCACCGCTGATTGGGTCTCACTCCATAACGATACTCCGCCTGTCGGAGTTGAATAGATTTTAAATGTCATGGCATAATTGCCGTCGGCAACAGCGGCGCCGGTAGCATCCCGAAGCACACCCTGCATTGATAGTGTTGAAGGCGTTTGTGAAAAAAGCATGCCCGTGCAAAAAATTAGGAAGAAAAACAGTGAAGTAAATATTGATCGCATTATAGGTTCCTTTAGGTAAGGATTGAATAAATTGTTAATTAAAAATCGGTTTTACAGTTACAATTGAGATGGTACGGCATTGTTAAAAATTACCGGGTTTATGTTTTCGATAACCTGCAATGTCAATTGAATGGATGCGGGGTCTGCGGGTAAAAAGAAAAACTCTCAATTATTTTTGCTGTATTCCTGATAAATATCAAAGATGCAAAATTTGCAACAGCATCGTTGCGTGTATAGCGAAGCACTCCGTGCATAATGCAGTAGTGTGCTCCTGAAGGAACTGAGAGTGTATAGAGCTATGCTCTTATATATTACAAAGGCAATTATGATAAAGCTCAAACTGCAAGATTAGTAAGCATGTCCTGTACTTCTTGTGAAGCGACAAGTCAGGCTCTCTTCTTTATCATATTCCGGCAGGGAAATGGGCACTGGTATTTTTAAAGCATAAAATGATGGAATAACTGCCATCTTCTACGCATTGCTCTTTTTTTTGAATTGTTAGTAACACGATTAGTAATTACAAAAAATAAAGATTCAAACCAAATTAAATTTTTCAACCAAATTTTACCGCAAAAAGCCCGGTAGTCTATTATTTGCCAGACAGCAGAGCCTCGTTCTACCATGAGGCAGACTAAAATCCTTTAAAATAAAAAAGGCAGCGATGCGCAATGCAACACCGCTGCCTATAAGATTACTGTTTTGTTTATTTCAAGTAAGTCAACTTCTTTGTTGATTGAAATTTTCCGGCTTTCATACTATAGATATAAATGCCGGAGGATATTGCCCGTCCGTATTCATTTTTTCCGTTCCATGTAGCGGAGTAATATCCGGCCTGCTTCAATTCACTTACTAACGTGCGGATTTGTTCGTGGCAACAAAATTTGAGCTGCATTACCCGAATTTATAGAGAACCAACTTTTCCGGGTAGATGGAAATACTTTGCTTAATTAATCATGGCTTTATTTTGCTGGCAGCAGTTTTTTACAACGTAGTGTCTTGACAATTTATTTTAAACACAAAGCACTCGGGTGTACACAAAAAATTTTAGCCGCATTTTTCATTATTCACTCTCAATTATTCTTTGCCACGACAGTAGGGCTTGTTCTTGAAAGCCTGTTTTTACGGGGAGAGCATGCACTGAGCAAACGTTTCCCTGCAAAATCATCTGCCCGAATGCCGTTTCACCGGATTGGGTACTGCTCTTGAAACAGGGTACTCAGGACTTTGTACCATGCTATAATGGTACGCGCTGTTATCCACGATTATCAAATCACTCATGTCTGTAAAATTGTTGCCATCCACATCTTCGGGCCTGTAGCCGGATAGAAACATTGCGCTTGCATTGTCCACCATTGTTAAATCGGTAAAATCGACAAATCCATCCTGATTGACATCGCCCGAAAGAATACACCATTTACCGTTTTTCTTCCGCAGGTTATTGCCAAATGCCTTGGTTGAGTCAACTGAAAAATCATATAGTAAAGCCCGTCCGCTAAATGACTGTGCCTCAGCACTCCATGTTTCAATTGAGCTGCGATGCTTGATAACGATATAGAACGGGGTGGCATCGGGTATCATACTAAAAGTTGCTGAAACCTGTCCGCTCGAGTTTGTTAGACCCCGTGTTTCAGAAATTTGCGAATAGGGTTGAACTGCATTCCTTAATGCAACAGTTATCGTGTCACTCGCCATAGCAGCCCCATTGTAAAGACCTTCGATAAGGGCAGTAACAGTTAATGTTGATGCGGCCGTTTGTACAAAAACGAATTCACTGAAGCCATTAGTAATAAGTGCAGACAGCAGATAATCATCAGATTGATCGCCATCTGTGCCGTTGCGGTGATACGTTAAAAACCCCACATCACTAAAATCACCGGAACCCGGTGTTGACCGTTTATACAACTTAAACGAGGCTGCGTCACCTTCAGGTAATTCCACTAAACCGGGACAGTCTATGGACTTAAATTTTATCGTGTATCCATCGGCCTGATTGATTGCCAGAGCATTGTCCGGGCTTATAACCCAGCGGTAACTGGAAACTATACCCGTCAGATTGTGATTTGCCGGTGGAGTGGTAAAATAATAGACCAATAGGTTACCCGGGGAAATAACATTTCCTATATTAATTCCACTGACCCCGGATGTTCCGGGGACTGGAACTGCTTGTATCCCAATTCCGGTAACTTGAGCGGTAATGCTTTGTGCCGCGGTTGTTGCTGCAATCGTTGCAGAATTTCTGCTTGTATCGAACTGGCCAATAGAGCGCACGCGGTAATAGTAGGTTGTTCCGGCTGATAAACCGGTGACTGTTTCACTGAGTGAAGAAATGGTTTTATTGTTATAACCTTCAAGAAACGAAGGGGCACCTGCTGAACTAAATGATTCGAAAGTGCTGACATCAAGCCGGTAGCTTCCCGCTTCGGGTACACTGCCCCATTTGGCGGTAAAACTTGTTGTTGTTACAGAATCTGCCTGATAGGCTGCCGGTGCTGCTATGAAGAATACCTGTAACCCATATGGATGTGCCATGGAGCCATAGACACCATTTGGCTCAATGCTAAGCTGCTCTAAAGGTGTTAAAATTGTATCAATGTTTTCGATATATGCCTTGAATGTGATGATTTCTAAAACGCTGTTAGTATAAACTGTTACAAAAAAATATTTTCCTGTTCCGTATGTAATCGGCATTGCTTTACCGCGCAGTTCGTTACCGGCAAATGCACCAATAATAACATTACCTGATGGAATATCGTTATTATTATATTGCATCTGCGCGATAACCGACGCGCTATGCTGAAAAAGCGCGGGGTTTACCTGCCAGTCAGGGGGGCTAGCGAGTAGTGCCTGAACATTGCACAGCATCAGTAAAAAAAGCAGAACTATCATCGTATTTGTCATTTTGTTTTTATAATAAAAGGGCAGTGCAGCATGCACCGCCCCCTTACAAGTTTAGTTTTATTTCAAAAATGTCATTTTTTTAACCATCTGATGATTACCGGCCTTAATCATATAGATATAAATTCCGGAAGATACAGATTCGTTGTAATTATTCGTACCATCCCAAACAACCGAGTAATTGCCCGTGGATTTGTGTTCGTTAACAAGTTCTTTAACCTTTTGGCCAAGAACATTGTAAACTGCAATATGCACGTCTGATTCCTGTGGGAGTGAGTAACCGATTGTTGTTGACGGATTAAACGGATTGGGATAATTCTGCAAAAGGTTAAACTCAGCCGGAATCTCCAGTTCCTTTTGTACCGCAACCGTACTGTTTGTAATTCCATAAGGAGAGCGAAGTTTTCCTACAACTGAGTTAGCTTCAAAAACAATTCCATTAGCTACCGGAATTACCGAGTTGGTAGAACCATTATATACGCGGAACTTGAGAGAATCGTGAGCGGAAGCCTCTCCGTACACGCTTACGTAAAATACATAGCTTTTAGTAATTTCGGAATATGAAGCCTTTGCAAAGCCGCGGCATTCATTATTCCTGAATACACCAAGAACCGTTGTTTCACTAACCGTATCAATAATTGTCCGGTCGAGTTGTGCAATGACAGACATCGAGTAGGGATATTTGCCAATATTCAGTGTCCATTCCGGTTGCCCGGCAATGGTCTTTATCATCTGATATTGAGCCAATGCTGCCGGAGTTGCAGATTTTGATGCAGCGGGATAGGTGAGTGTGTTTTGCAATGTTGATTTCAGGAAATATCCTTGTTTCGGCTGCATCTGCTGCATATCGCCAGCCCAGCCATATAATGAATCATATATCGCAAAAGCGAATTGGTTTTTCACCAAATCTTCATTCCGCACATCAAGCGATGCAAGTGCTGAGCCAATGCTTAAAGTAGATTGGGGCACGTAAGCCACGTAATTCCATCCAGCGCTCACGGCTATTGGTGTGCTTTCCGGAAGTATTGACTGACCGGCGAAGTCCATTGAATCCTGATTAGCCATATTGATGAGGTATGCAGAAGTGTTCCTGATTGTATCCAACGAACCAAACCATTCATCATTGCTGACGTACTGTGCAAAGGTTGTCTGATCTTTAATAAGGTCATTTGCCGTTGGTGTTAATCCGGTAAGCACGCTGCTTACTGACATGTTGGCAGCGCGCTTGTTAAAAGAGACCCATGTCCAGCCGCTATGCATGTAAAACCGGTCAACAAGCTGAATGGTGAATACAGCATCACTCATATCGGAAAACGAAGAATAGGCGGCATCACTTATTTTTACTAAAGCCTGAAGCGTTGAAACAGAAGGCACTGTCCAGGCATAGGTTCCGGCAGCGGCAGCGGTGCTTGCACTAATTGTGCTCCAACTTGAACCGTTATTAGTTGAGTATTCAAGTTTAACGTTAGTAACGTTGCTGCTTGTCCATGTAATATTTTGAGATGCCGCAGCATTCCATGATTCACCACCGTTTGGCGCAGTAAGAGTTACCGCCGGTAAGAATATGGAGAACACAGCATCACTTGTATCGGTGAATGATAAAAAGTTTGCATTGCTGATACGGACAAGAACCTGAGTACTGGTAATGCTGGGGATGGTCCAAGCATAAGTGCCTGCACTTGCGGCGGTACCAGCTGATATGGTGTTCCAGTCAGTTCCGTTGTTTGAAGAGTATTCTATCTTAACGATAGCGGTGTTGCTGCTTGTCCATGCAATATTCTGTGAAAAAGTTGAAGCATAGCTTTCACCGCCATTGGGTGAGGTTACTGAAATTGCCGGTATAACAATAGCGGAGACCGCATCACTTGTATCGGCAAAATTAGCATTACTCGCGTCACTAACTTTAACCAGCACTTGCGTGGTTGCTATCGTGGGCACAGTCCATGCGTATGAACCTGCATTTGCCGGAGTACTTGCAGTAATCGTATTCCAACTGCTACCATTATTTGAAGAATATTCGATTTTTACATTTTCTACGTTACTGCTAGTCCATGTAATATTACGTGTTCCGGTTGCAGTGTCGGTTTCACCGCCATTTGGCGCGGTTACAGAAACCGAAGGGATGAGTAATGAGAATGCTGCATTGCTCGCATCGCTATATGATGTATCGAAAAGATTGGTTAACCGTACAAGAGCCTGAGTGCTTGCGATAGTGGGAACCGCCCAAGCATACGTGCCGGTGCTTGCAGGAGTACTGCTTGAAATAGTTGACCAATTGCTGCCATTATTTGTTGAGTACTCGATTTTAATATTGGTGACACTACTGCTTGCCCAGGTGATGTTTTGTGTTGTTTGGGCTATCCAGCCTTCTCCGCCATTGGGTGAGGTAACACTGAGTGTTGGCAGTGTTTCGGTTGCAGAGAGATTGGCAGGCGTACTTAATGAACCTATAACTGCATTGGATGTAAAAGTGTATTCCTGAGTAATCCTTGGATAGGTTTTGCAGTTAAGTGAATCCCACGCTTGGAAAAGCAGGTTTTCGCCGCTTGCCTGATTACTATACACGGTCATGTAAACACGGTAGGTATTGGCTGCTAAAAAGCTCACACGAGCGGTGCCGCGTAATTGGTTACCGACATAGACGGCAACTTTATCATTCAGGTGATCACTCGGGGTACCTTCAAAATAAAGTTTACCTACAATATTCATCGTGTACTGATAGCCAACCGGACTGAAAGTCCAATCGGGGGTGTTGCATTGCCTTAAAGTAAATACGCCATTGCTTACATCAGATAAAGATGCATGATCAGCATCGGTTACCTTTACCAGTGCCTGTGAAGAAGCCACTCCCGGCATATTCCATGAATAGCTTCCTGCTGCTGCCGCTGTACTTGCTATAATGGTGTTCCAGTTTGTTCCGTTATCCGATGAGTATTCGAGTTTTACATTTGTTACATTACTGCTTGTCCAGGTAATATTTTGTGATCTGCCCTCAACCCAAACTTCTCCGCCATTTGGAGCGGTAAGAGCAAGGGTTCCAACAGTTATTGTAAAGGCAGCATTGCTTTGATCGTTAATTAAATTATTACTCACATCGCTGATTTTAATTTTTGCCTGTGCTGTTGCATTTGCCGGTACAGTCCATGCATAACTGCCGGTAGCAGCGGCAATACTTGCTGTAATAGTTGACCAGTTCGTGCCATTGTTAGTCGTGTATTCAATTTTAACATTGGCAATATTTGCGCTTGTC
>JACPGF010000315.1 GCA_016182615.1 Ignavibacteriales bacterium | reverse complement strand
ATGTCTCATCAATGATTCTGGAACGCCTGAATCGCGAATTGACTATGATGACTATTGCCAGGAATACCACGGTTGATACCGATCCTCCGGGAATGCACGTCGGACCGAAAATTGCCCTCATCGATGAATTTTCTGCATCGGATGGTGACATCTTTTCATACAGGTTTAAGGCCAACAAACTTGGTAAAACCGTTGGTAAGCGCACATGGGGCGGCGTTGTCGGTATTCGTGGTTCACTGCCATTTGTTGATGGCGGCACTTTAAACCGTCCGGAATTTTCGCGTTTTGATAAAGATGGTAAAGAATGGATAATGGAAGGCGTTGGTGTTGAACCGGATGTCTTTGTTGATAACGATCCGGCTGCAGAATTTGCAGGGACTGATGAGCAGTTAAATAAAGCAATAGAAATTGTTAAGGAAGAGTTAAAGAACTTTAAACCATTGCCGCAAACTGCCCCAAAATACCCGGACAAATCGAAGTAATGTAAAATGTAGAATGAAGAATGAATAATGAATTGCGGGAATACGTGATTTTGGTTATTCATTCTTCTTCTGCTATTTTACTGTACTACGAGTAAAGTAATTATAAAATGGGATTTGCCACGTACATACAAGGACTGAAACTGTTATAGCCAGTCTGGTTATAATATGCCCAATTTAGAAATTTTGTGAAAATGTGCAGTTTATTAAAGTTAAATTTCCGGTTATACTATTAATCTGATAATGCTATTGTGTAATTGTTCGAGTATTCTTGAAAATAAGTAAAAGGAAAAACCTAGTGAGTAAAACTATTAATTTTGGTGAAATTGTTGAGGGCTACTCAATCCCCGTATTAAATGAACGGGAAATTAGAGCAGGAGCGGGCATATTATTTCTCATGATGTTTGTTGCAATAACGTCTGCAGCAGTAAAAGGAAATTTTTTATTGCTGAAATATGCTGTTGTTATATTTCTGACGGATATTCTGATAAGAATTTTGATAAATCCTAAATATTCCCCGACGTTAATCATGGGAAGATGGATTGTCAGGAATCAGGTTCCCGAATATGTAGGCGCGAAGCAGAAAAAATTTGCATGGATTATTGGTGCTGCATTGGGAACAATAATGCTTGTATTGCAAGTTATAGTTAACTCATTCAGCCCGATTACAGGTTTGATTTGCCTCATTTGCCTTGTGTTCCTATTTTTTGAAACAGCGTTTGGCATTTGTTTGGGCTGTAAATTTTATTCATGGTTCTACAAAGAAAAAGCGCAGTATTGCCCCGGTGAAGTCTGTGAAATTAAAGACAGGCAGGAAATTCAAAAAACTTCCAAAGCGCAGTTGTTTATCGTGTTGGGATTTGTTGTGTACATTGTTCTTACTGTAATTTTATTTAACGAATCATTCAGCAAAAAACCCTATGACCTGTTTGGTATTACAGATAATGAACAAGTTAATCAGGTAAATGAATAGATGCTTTTAATGATTTAATAGTTTAAAGAAAGCTCAAGAACGGATTCGTTAATAATCAAATTTTTTTTATGAATAGTGAAACAGGAGGATGACTGCATTCAAATGGTTCACTATTCATTTTTTATTTCTGTGACGATTTACGTAAAAATAGTCAGCGAGTTTTGTTACACTTTCAAAATTTTCTAAATAAGGCTTGCAAACAAACCCATTAATGCCCACTTTTCATTTTACATTTTACATTTTACATTTTACATTTTACATTTTACATTAATACGCTATTGCTTCACCCTCTTCAGGTTTACCAAAGCGGCTCCGAGAAAGATAAAATTAACCATCCACGCTGTAAGAATCGGGTTAAGTGAACCGTTTTTACCAAAGGCTTCGACAACTTTAAGCAGAACAAGATAGATAAAGGTAATAAGTATGTTTACACCAACCTGCACGGCTACACCGCCGCGCCGTTTATCGGTTGAGAATGGCAAACCAAAAATGACCACGATAATGCCGGCCATTGCAAATGAGAATCTGGAATAATATTCTATTTCCAAGCGGGTAGGATCATTCCCTGATGTTTTCCGGGTAACAATAGCAGCCCGGAGTTCAGTCAAGTTCATTTCTTCCGATTTCTGTTGCTTAATAAGCAGTTCTTTAGGCTTAAAGTTTACCTTTGTTATTTCTTTTTTGTGCAGTATGGTAATTTCTTCTGAGAACTGATTAAATTTTCGTTCAGTGACATCAAAGGCTGTCCACTTACCTGTAAGCGAGTCGTAGGTCATAGTAGAAGCATCCAACCGGTACAGCAGTTTCGTAACATCCTTTTTATCAAAATCCTGTATGCTAACCCGGGTTGCCAGGTTGTTTTCGTCACTAAAATAGCCCATGCAAACGATGCGGGATGGAGAATCCTGAAAAAATAAATTTGAGCCGTATAATTGCCCTCCGCGTTTTAGATCATTTGCTTCAATTTTCAGTTTGGTTTTTGTTGCATATGGCACAACATATCCACCAAAGAATATTGCACCGATGCACAGCAGAAATGATACAATTAAAATGGGCATCATAAAACGGTACATGCTCATGCCGCCTGCTTTCATCGCGGTTATTTCATTTAAATTGGACATTTTGCCCGTAGTAAACAAACATGCAAATAGCATGGAAACCGGGAGCATAAGCCTGACGATTT
>JACPGF010000308.1 GCA_016182615.1 Ignavibacteriales bacterium | reverse complement strand
ATTTTCCGGCTGGCTGGGGTAAGTAGATCGGCAAACTGCATTTTTCCAATTAACTCCTCGCGCAGATAACCCAGCCATTCGAGCTCGGTCTCATTTATTCGAACAAAAATACCAGTAGTATCAACTGAGTGATAACCACAAGGCGCATGGTTGTAGAGATAATGAATCTCTTCAGATGCTTTTTGCAATGCTAACTCAGCAAGCCTATGGGAGGAAATGTCCTGACTAATAATCTGCACCCCAATCACATTCTGATGCAAATCACAAATCCTTGAAAAAATACTGAGAAACCATTTTTCACCTGAAGGTAAATTCAAATGATCTTCAAATTCAATTGTTGATTCTGAAGAAGCACAAAGTTTGATCCGGCTTCCTGTTTCGGGAATAACGCGTAAATCGATTTACCTTTGAAATCTTCGGGCTTTCCATTCATATGAATAGCAGCCAAACGATTGAAGGAAATGACTTCACCATCAGGTTTGTAGTATCCTATCCCAACACCGGCATTCTCATGTAATAGCCTATATCTTTGTTCACTTTCCCTAAGAGCCTCTTCAGCCCGCTTGCGCTCTGTAATATCTCGAGAGATACCGATTATCCGGTAAATCCGACCGTTTTCATCCCGAGTAGGAATAAGCGTAGAATGAAAAACACGTTGCCCTGAAGGTAAATCCAATACTATTTCCTCTTCGATGGAGTGACCGGCATCCACGCATTTTCGGTATTTCTGATTAACAAGATGAGCTGTAGCCTCCGGAACACATTCTTCCTGAGTTTTTCCTAAAACCATTGAGCGTGGTATGCCTGTTGACAGTTCTAACGCTTTGTTAATTTCGATATTTCTGAAGCGGCCATCAACGGTTACTTCAAGGAGATAAAGTCCTTCTGATACATTATCGAATATTTGCCGGTAACGGCTCTCGCTCTCGCACAGTGCCTCCTCCATTTGCTGGCGCCCCGTAATATCAGTAAATGTTACTATTACTTGAGTTATTTCATTTTCGGTTCCTAAAACCGGATCTGCATTAACTAATACCCATACCTCTTCTTTAAAATCTTTCTTCGGACGATGTACTCCTGCAATAAAATTTCTGAGTGGTTGACGTGTGGCGATAACTTGATTTACCGGATATTCTTCCGGCGGCATAATGGTGCCATTTTGACGAAAGAAATGCCATGCCGGATCAATTGCTGTTTTTCCCATAAGCTGGTCTTCAGACAGGCCAAGCAATTTTTCCGCCGCAGGGTTACATTGCGATATTCGTGTATCGGAGGTATGAACTACCACAGCCACCTGTATTTTCTGAATCAGCACGCGGTATTTTTCTTCACTTAATTTCAGCAGGTCATCTTTCCGTCTGATTTCTATCATTGCACTATTAACAGCCATGCTCACAATCCCTACCTCGTTATTGGTAACAATCGGAACAGGAATATCTAATCGATGCTTCCCTAGTCTTTCAGCCCCGAGAAGTAATAGACTCAATTGCCGCAGTATAACACGGGAAAGTCCAAAAGCAAATAGTGTACCAATGATAATTGCTAACAAAGTGTATATTAAGCCTTGACGATTAACATACTTGATATGTGTCTGATCTTCTGAAAGATCACTAGCAATGCGAGCCCAGCCCAAAAGTGTACTGCTTTCAAAAATTGGTGCAACAATTTCAATCCTTTCTTTGGATACAACCAATTTCTGTATGATCTGCTGCCCCTCTAAAAAAGACAAACTTACCGAATCTTGTAAATAAAAGCCTCTATACTTTTTATCAGAATGACTTACGATGCGCCCGTTTGGTAAAACAATCATTGCATAAACTACGGACTGATTTTCCGAAAAACTTTCCAGAACTTCTTGCAAACCTACAAAATCATTAGTGCGTAAATACTCCTTACTGGCCGAAACAAGCATAACAAGTTGCAACTGCGAGTTGTGCAATTCCTTTTCAAGCAAAAAACTTTCCTGCCGTTGCACCAGATCATATACAAAGATGGTCATCAGTAACAGATGCACCATTGCAACCCCAAGGATTAGCTGCCTTCTAACTGACTGCCCGATAAGCTTTGTAAGTAGTTTTTTCATTACTTTTTCGCTCCCAGACCGGGTAATTCTCCCAAAAGGCTTACATACTTTTTTAAGAAGGTGTTTACCCGCGACATATATTCATTTTGAGAGATAGGGACAAAACACGAAATGTTTATTGCCTTTAATATTTCTTTCCCTTCGGGTTTTGCCTGTAGATAAAATACTAAGTCAGAAAATATCTTTAAGTGTTGGGCAGGCACATCATTCCGCACCACTAATCCGTTATTTATCAGCGGTTCCGTTTGCCATTTTATAACAAGGGCACTGTCAACTTCAGGATGCATAGCTATAAATGTTTCCCATGGCGGCGGCCACGTACATCCAGCTTTAGTTTTGCCTAAATACACGTTCATTATAGATGACTCTTGTGAGCCAACATAGCGGCATATTGCATCTTTTTCTACATCGAAGCCACGAGTTTTTAAAAAATATTTTGGCATCATTGCGGCAGCCGAAGCTGTTGCTGATGGGAAGCTAGTCTCGTCACCATGCAGATCATGCACCGAATTAAT
>JACPGF010000307.1 GCA_016182615.1 Ignavibacteriales bacterium | reverse complement strand
TACATCATCATCATGCGGCGTAATTTCGAAATTAAATGGATTAAAATCATCACCTTCGTATTCCATTACAATTTCAATCACATCCTCAGAAACCGAAATACTGACATCTATGCCAAGTTTGTACTCGGGTTTAATCGCGTACTTAAAATAGTTACTAACTAGTTCTTCAAGGATAACATAAACGTCACCTGCCGTAAATTCATCAATACTAGAATTTTCTGCGACCTGATTATGAAAAATCGTCAAATCTTCGTGCCAGATTATCTCGTTCGAAAATCGGAATCTGTATAGTTCTTTTATCAAAATATCCTAAATGTAAAGATAGTTTATGGTATTTCTTTATTTTAATTAGTAAATTAACCTGAAATAATAATTTTACCAACAAAAACATGATAAAATCGACAATCTATTTAGATAATAATGCAACAACAGTAATTGCACCCGAAGTACTGGATGCAATGCTTCCTTTTTTCACGAAGCATTACGGTAACCCATCTTCGGGTACGCACAACTTTGGATTATATGCCGAACGGATTGTTGAGCAGCAACGGAAGACACTAGCCGATATTTTTCATTGCCATCCAAATGGTATCGTTTTTACTTCAGGTGCCACAGAATCGATTAATTTTGTTATTAAAGGTTTGGTGGAAGGGCTTTGGCCCGAAAAGAACAAACTGATTACCACCACTATTGAGCATCCTGCCGTTCATGAAAGTTTCAAGTATCTCGAGAGTAAAGGAGTTGAAACAGCTTACATACCGGTAAACCGGGAAGGTGTTATCGATATGAATGCATTGGCACTCGCGATGGACGATAGAACAGCTCTTGTATCCGTAATAGCGGCTCATAATGAAATCGGCACATTGCAGGAGTGTCAATTAATCGCGGAGCTTTGCCGCGAAAGAAACATTTACAGCCATTTTGATTTTGCACAAGCAGGAGATTCCTCTAAATTTTATTGAACTTCAGGCTGATTTTGTAACATTGGCAGCCCACAAGAACCACGGACCTAAGGGTGCGGGCGCCCTGCTTGCTCATCCTGAGGCATTAAAAAAAATTGTTCCACTTTTTCATGGCGGAAATCAGGAAAATGGCTTTAGAAGTGGAACTTTAAACGTGCCACTTATTGTTGGATTAGTACAGTGTTTTGCATTGTATGAAACGGAGTCCGTGCAAAATTATTCTCACATGAAAAAGCTCTGGGAACGGTTATATAATGAGCTGATCAAGCCTTTTCCTCGGGTTAGCTTAAATGGCCCGGTTGGCAAAAGGCTGTATTCAAATTTTAATTTTTATGTGCAAGACACCGGATTCCAAAAATTTCAGGAAATTATGCCGCATGTGGCATTCTCCGGTTCAGGTGCCTGCGCATCACATGCAGGAGGCAGCAGTACACTCAGGGCATTAGGATTACCTGAACATCAGGTGCAGAATTCGGTTCGATTCGGTTTAAGCAGATATACAACAGAAGCAGAAATTGCCTATGTTATTGAGACAATAACTTCACAAATATTAATACGGTAGTTTTATGAAAGCAGAACAATTACAAAATTATAAAAACCTCGTTTTTAGCGAACAATCAACAATTTACTATTAATGCATTTTTTGAACTAAAAAGTATTTTTATTGGTTATATTAAATGTGAGCAGATTACAAAAGATTTTTTCTCTCATCTTGAAAAACAAAACATGGCAGTACCGGTTAGTACTCATGGCTGGAAAATCAATAATGAACTTTATAAAACCGGTGCGCCTGTCATTGAAGAAACAGCAGTTGCAACAGTATAAGCGAGAATAAAACATGACAGAGAGCGAAGTTAAAAACGAAATAAAAGTCAGCGAGAAAGCTGCAAAACAAATTCTTAAAATTATGGCAGAAAACAACGTTACTACCGTTTCCGGTTTACGTGTCGGTGTAAAAGGCGGCGGTTGTTCAGGCCTTTCTTATTCTATGGGTTTTGAGCCTGAGCCCCGCGATGGTGATACCATTATTGATGAGAACGGAGTAAGGTTGTTTATTGATGGCAAAAGCCTGTTTTATTTAACCGGGACAGAGCTTGATTTTAGCGATGGGCTTAATGGCCGTGGTTTTGTGTTTAACAATCCCAACGCGGTAAAAACCTGCGGTTGCGGCAGTTCTTTCGGGGTGTAATCTGAAACGCAGAAGATTTTTAGCGGCAGCAGCACTTTTTCCCGTTGGAATATCTGTTGCCGGAAGTTTAAAGAGTTTGAATAATACTATATTAATAAATGAAAGGTTACCTGGCACAATGGCAAAATTTGAATTACCGGCACTACCGTATGCATATACGGATTTAGAGCCACATATTGATGCTGCCACGATGGAAATACACCATACAAAGCATCATCAGGCATACGTTAACAATCTTAATGCCGCGATTGAAACAAACAAAATAGAAGTTGAGTCTTTAGAAGCATTAATGGGCAATGTTTCTAAATTACCGGCAGCTGTGCGTAATAACGGAGGAGGTCATTACAATCACTCATTATTTTGGTCTGTTATGAAACCTAATGGTGGAGGCGCACCTGAGGGACAATTAGCAGATGCAATTAATTCTACATTTAACAGTCTGGATGAGTTAAAAACAAAATTCAATAATGCCGCTATGACCCGTTTTGGTTCAGGCTGGGCATGGCTGGTGCTTTCGGATAATAAACTTGTTGTTACATCATCACCAAATCAGGATAACAGCCTGATGGACATTTCCGAAGTAAAGGGCACTCCGGTTTTGGGCTTAGATGTTTGGGAACACGCGTATTATCTCAAGTATCAGAATAAACGTAACGAGTATGTTGCTAACTGGTGGAACACTGTTAACTGGGAAGAAGTTGCCCGGAGATTTTCACTTGCTTTAAAATAAACGGATAGGACATGTTATGGATACTATAATTCCGATTTTTCCGTTACATATTGTAGTCTATCCTAACTCTGTTTATCCACTGCATATTTTTGAAGAGCGTTATAAAAAACTGGTGTTGAACGCTATACGCTACAACACCAGTTTTGGTATAACGCCAATGATAGATAAAAAACTCACTCCTATTGGAACTATAGTCCGGGTAGAGGAAAAGTTGAATCAGTACGCGAACGGCGAGTTTGATATTGTCGTGCGCGGCCTTGAACGTTTTAAAATAAGCCGCTGGTGGATGCATGATATCGGTTATGCCGAAGCGCTGATAAAAATATTCAAGGACACGGATGCACCTGCAAATCAAGCAATGGAATCCGCGCTTGAATATAAATTCCGCGAAGCACTTGAAAAAGTTCACTTGGTACTTGACGATGGCTTTTGGAATAATTTAATTGTTGCAAAAAGCAAATCATTCAAAATCGCCGAAAAAAGTGGTTTATCCCTCGAACAGCAGGTGTTACTCCTTGAGACAAAAACCGAAGAAGAACGTATATCTATGCTGCTAACGCATTTTTCTAAAATTACCGAATATCAACAGCAGCGTACTGCTGCCATAAGAATTTCAATGAATGACGGTTATATTAACAGATAATTGTCATTAATTCTTACAATTTAAAGCCAAATCCCACATTAAGGTGCGTCGTTAAAAAATCCTGATAGTAGTTACTCAAATCCCTGCCGCGGGCGCTAAAACCAACAGCATGTTCATAGCGTATTCTCATCGAAGCAATAAAAAAAGTATTTGGCATAAAACCAACGGGAGTAGCATATTCTATCGCAGTTGCTGCCCCAAGGCAGTATGAAACCAGACGGTCATCTATTTTAAATTCTGAATTATTTGGTACTTCATAGTAAAATTTCCTTGTTACAAAACTAAAAACAGGCCCAATGTCCAAGGAAAAACCATCCGCGTAAAGCATTTTGTAAAAAGCGCCAAAATGCTGCCCTTCAAAAATCAAATCGTACGAGTCGCTGCTACTTAATTCTGAATGTGCTTCCTGAGTTCGAACGAGTGTGAAAACCGAAGGCGCTTTCATAGTCGTGTAATCGTAGGATAGGGTTATTATTGCATCCTCATCCAATTCCTTATGTACTTGAAAACCAAATGATTTTTGCAGTCCGAATTTCTTCCCTTTCATCATTTTCATATCATTTTCCGAGTTGAGAATACCCCGCCGGAAATGGCAACATCGTATTGCGGGAAGGCAGTTATTGTGCATATCAGCATTATGAGAAACAGTATATTTTTCATTTTACTAGCAGCATCGCTTTCGTTTCTTTATAATAGTATGAATTATCTATTCCCTTGGCTTCTACAGTATAATAGTAAACACCTTCCAATAAACCGGGAGGATTATATGTAACTTGAAGGTAGCCTGCCTCTTTTGGGCTATCCAGCAATGTTGCAATGACAGTGTTATAACTGTTTTCTATCGTTATTTTTACATGTGCTTTTTGTGGAAGTTGGTATTGAATTTGTGTTGATGGGGCATCTAAGATTGATGAACGGCAGCCACCGAGCAAAGCCGCAAGCAGCAAAACAATAAGGGTATATTCAAATTAGAAAATTTCAGAACATTTTCAATCTATTAGTTGGCAATGTTTACATTTTTTGAATGGTAACCTGCTTTTGTACAACAGATAATATGTTTTGATTTTTGTTTAGAGCAAGTTTTTTTTGAGTGGGAATTCGAGAGTGATTTCCATCCTCGATAATTGTTGAACGGATATTAATATTGTAAATTGTGCTATGAATCCTCAACTCTTTACGATTTAACTATTTAGGATAATGGGATACCTCAGAATATGTTAGCAACATTTTCGCTTATTATAGTACTCATGCTGCTTTTTTCAGTAAATTTCAGGGAATCAGCTAAATCGGCTTTTTTATTTTCTATCAGACATCCGATTCCATTCTCCCGTGAAATACTGAGCTTTGCAATAATTGAAAAACTACTTATCAAGTATGGAGAGTCATCATTCAAAGTTTTACTCATTCTTTTTTCATCGTATTTATTATTTGGGATAATTATCAATTTTATACTGGAAATTCTGTATTACTCAAGTGTCATACATGCAACCGCCTTGACTGATTTGATAGCAGAATTATTATGGGTAGGTTTTGGATTTCTTTTAGCCAATAAAACGTACAGAATTATTTTAAAGCAGGACTTGTGGAAGGATTTGAATCCCTTAAAAACAAACATTGTTGAGTTAATTATAGTTGTCATCATGGCTTTAGTTTGCATTGATCTACTGTATATATCTTTACCAATGACAACCAAGATACCGGCATTTGACTTCTCGAAGGAAATTTTCCAACAATACATTTTGGAAATTAAACAGATTAATCAAAATAACTTTTTACGTCTCGCGGAATATTTTTTGAGCACGATTGTAACCACAATTCTTCTGGGTGTTTCCTATAAAATAACCCGACGAAATTTACCGGTTTTGTCTGCAATTTCTATCTGGATAATTTTTAGTGCAGTTATCACATTCTTTGTAGTTCCTGTTTTACTATTGGTTTCTGTTTTAGGCACGGTAACGACTATTCTTTTTCTTGAATACAGAAAGTCACTGCTTATGCCTATTTTTTTCAACATCATCGTTGAGTGGTCTTTTATATCATATTTCCATTAGGATTATTTTACTCGTAAGCACAGCTCGATTCCGTCTTTGGGATTACTGGCATACCGTTTTGCGGCTACGGTAATTTTCAGTAAATTTGTGGTATGAAAGCAAGAGAATTTTATGGTATTTTCATAGCTGACATGGCAAATCATCTTTCGCTCCGCAGCTATTTTATTTCAAACTTCGAGAACGTTTTTTAACGATCCCCTCCCCTCGTCATATCTTTAATTACATATACCTTTAGAATCATACCCATAATTTCGAGGAGAAATTAGTATGGAACATAATTATAATACAACCGGTGCAGAAAAACTGCATACCAATGTCGCCCCTGCTGATGTTCACGCGCACTTAAGTAAAAATATGCTCGTGGATGGTTTTGACATCGTTTTGGATGTTGCTAATAGTAAAGACTGTTTTTTACGGGATGCAAAAACCGGAAACGACTATCTTGACTTTTTCACATTCTTTGCTTCAAACCCGCTGGGGATGAATCACCCGAAAATGTTTGATAAGGCATTTAACGAAGAATTGCTCTCCGTGGCATTGCATAAACCGTCAAATTCCGATATGTACACCACTCAAATGGCCCGTTTCGTGGATACCTTTTCTTTCGTTGCAAAACCTGACCATTTTAAATATTTGTTTTTTGTTGAAGGCGGCTCAGTTGCCGTTGAAAACGGTTTAAAAGTTGCTTTTGACTGGAAAGTGCAAAAAAACTTTGAAAAAGGCTACACCGAAGAAAAAGGCCATAAAGTCTTACACTTCAAGGAAGCTTTCCATGGCAGAACCGGTTACACTTTATCATTAACCAACACTGACCCGAGTAAGATTAGATATTTCCCCAAATTCGATTGGCCGCGTGTCCATAATCCAAAGATTATCTTCCCTGAGGCAGATAATTTACAGGCAACCATTGACTCTGAGGCAAAAGCTATTGAGGAGATTTACGCGGCAATTAACGCGAACAAAGATGATATCGCGGTTATTATTCTCGAGCCCATACAGTGTGAAGGCGGCGATAATTTTTTCCGCAAGGATTTCTTCATCCGAGTATTATGTTATGCCTGACCTGATTTCATTTGGTAAAAAAGTGCAGGTTTGCGGTATTATGGCTAGCGGCCGAGTTGATAAAGTAAAGGATAATTGTTTCCATAAATCAAGCCGTATCAATTCAACCTGGGGCGGCAACCTTTCTGATATGGTTCGTTCGACCCGGATGCTTGAAATTATACACGAGGACAATATTCTTGAAAATGTAAACACGCAGGGAGTTTACCTGCTGGAAAACCTGAGAGCACTAGAAGATGAGTTTAAAGGAACCGTGCAGAATGCACGGGGCATGGGGCTTTTATGTTCATTTGATTTGCCAACACCCGAATTGCGTGATGCTTTTAAGAATGAACTCTACAGACAGCATATGATACTTTTAGGCTGCGGCCATAAGACTGTCCGGTTTAGAACTCCGTTAACAGTAACAAAAGAGCATATCGATTTGGGTTTAAAAAGAATAAAAAATGCATTACATTTAATCGTCAAATAACAATATTTTCTTTACACTACTTGCACAAGCCGGGGACGGGTTTGGAATTAACGGAAAACGTTTGACACACCATCACAAATTAGATGCTGTTCTTTTCCGGAAAATAACGAACCCGCCCCCGGTTTCATTTTAAATATGCTTTATATAGTCAGTACACCCATAGGTAACCTCGAGGACATAACGCTGCGCGCTCTGCGTATCCTTAAATCTGTTAGTTTTATCGTTTGCGAGGATACGCGGGTAACCCGTGTTTTGCTCGATAAATATGAAATCAAGGCTGAACTGGTTTCTTTAAACGCTCAAAATGAACAGGCGAAAATGCAATATGTTCTGAGCCGTTTAATGGGCAACACCGACTGCGCGCTGGTTTCAGACGCTGGCACTCCCCTCATCTCCGACCCCGGTGCAAGGCTCATTCATGAAGCAATTAAGCAAGACATTCCTGTTTCCACGCTTCCCGGCCCATCTGCTTTACTTGCCGCGATAACTATTTCAGGCCTGCCAGCCGATTGTTTTCTGTACGAAGGTTTTATTCCCCAGAAAAAAGGCAGAAAAACCTTTTTGGAATCGTTGATTACAACAGAGCGTACCGTAGTTTTTTACGAATCCGTTTACCGTATAGAAAAACTGGTTGGTGAATTAAACAACGTGATTCCTGACAGGCAAATAGCCGTGTGCCGTGAATTAACAAAAATGTTTGAGGAAGCATGGCGTGGTACAGCAAAAGAGGTTTTCGAGGAGCTGCCGAATAAAACCATAAAGGGCGAATTTGTTATTGTGGTTGCCCCTACGTGGTGGAAATAAAAAAGGACACCGCCAACGGGCACGATGTCCTGAATCCACTATACATTAACCCGAATCATACAATAGCACTTCTAGTTTGCTGTAAGTCCTTTAACAATAGTTAGTTGCGACCTCACCCCCCGCCCTCTCCTTCGTAAGGCA
>JACPGF010000306.1 GCA_016182615.1 Ignavibacteriales bacterium | reverse complement strand
TCTGCTTGACTACGATCAGGAAACGAAAGACTTTTACCGGTGGAAAGTCGAATACAGCCAAAAAGAAGTCGCCGACTTGTTACTCCAAAAAACGGGTATAAATTTCGGGCAAATTATCAACATGATACCCGTAAGCCGCGGCAATTCCGGCAGGTTAATAAAACTGAAAATAATTGGTACCGAACGGACAGTTACCATTGGAAAAGAATTGGAAATAAGGAAAGCATTATCAAAATCGCACCTGTACAGTTCAGCATTTATTGTTGAATTGCAGGATATTGTTGAAGGTATTCCGGGTAAATTTATCCTGCGTGGTGCCGGATGGGGACACGGTGCCGGCCTGTGACAGATAGGTGCCGCGGTTATGGCAGAGCGCGGTTACATGTTCGATGAGATTTTACTGCACTATTACAACGGTGCGCATATCACGAAGATTTATTAAACAGCTTATAATCAAAGCCGTTATTTCTACTTTTATAACTAATGAGTACTTGCATACCGTTCCACATTTTCAAGAATGGTCATTATGATTTCGTTTAATATATTTAAAGATATATATGCATTCGACATAAAAATACAAGGTAATCAACTGTAATATTTGCTTTTTGTTACAGAACAGTAATTGATTACATTTATTTTTTATTACATTCAGAAATGAAAAACCGATTCAAGTTGCGGATATTCAGCAAATTAGCAAATTTTGGACATCTAAAATGGCAAACATATTACTAAATACTGGTACTTCATCATATAATGATCTGATAGCAAATGGAAGAACCTACCGGGTACCTGCATTTCAGAGAGATTATTCCTGGGAAAAAGAATATTGGGAAGATTTGTGGCTTGATATACTTGATCTACCCACTGAAAAGTATCATTATATGGGTTATGTTGTCTTTCAGGATCAGAATGATAAAAGTAAAACTTCTTTAATTATTGACGGGCAACAAAGATTTACCACTTTGAGTATTCTTTGCCTTTCCGGGATCAGGTTACTTAAAGACTGGATAACTGCTGGAATTGAAAAAGAGGACAATGAAAAGCGGGTTGAGAAATTAACGGAAAAATTTCTGGGAAATTTTAGCACATCCAAATTAACGGTGACACCAAAACTGGAATTGAACAAGAACAATAATGATTTTTACAAAAGTTATTTACTAAATCACCGCCCACCACCAGCAATTTCAAAGTTGAAACCATCACAAAAAAAATTGTGGGGGGCTTATGACTACTTTTACAAATTACTAAAAGCTAAATTTACTTCCTGTTCCGGGCTTGAGTTGGCTGGCTTCCTCGATGATGAAATATCGAATTCATTAATCTTTACAACAATTAATGTTAGTGATGATCTTAATGCATATAAAGTTTTTGAGACTTTAAATGCCCGGGGAGTGAAACTTTCTCCGGCTGATCTTTTGAAAAATTATTTATTCTCAAAAGCATTTGAATCCGGAACGGGTGAACTTGAAGAAACTGAAAGAAGGTGGCAAAGCATTAATGATTTAATAGGTAAATCTGACTTACCGACTTTTTTAAGGCATTTCTGGAATTCACGAAATGAATTAGTAAGGGTTTCAAATTTGTTCAGGGTTATAAAGACTAAAATACATACTCCAAATGAGGTTTTTGACCTGTTAAATGAATTGGAGCAGTTGGCACCTATTTATGCAGCATTTGAAAATCCGGCAGATCAATTATGGAATAAAGAGCAAAGGAAAATTATAAAGTCAATGGGGCTATTTGGTGTGTCAACATGGTATTCACTAATGCTCTCTGCTAAATGCAAATTTACCGACGTTGAGTTTACAAAACTTTTGGATGAATTGAATGTTCTAACTTTCAGGTATAATGTTATTTCCGGTTTGCACACAAACGAAATAGAATTCGTTTTTAATAAATTAGCCGTTAAAATTTTTTCCGGTGAAATAACAACGGCTTCAGCCTCGTTTGAAGCTCTAAAAGATATTTATATCAATGATGAAAACTTTTCTTTGGCATTTGCAACAAAAGAAATTTCAACTAACAGAAATAGAAACCTTGTTAAATATATTTTAGTTGAATTAGAAAACGCACTTTCAGGAACTGATAATCAATTTGAGGATGCAACCTCAACTATTGAACATATTTTGCCTGAAAATCCGGGGACAGAATGGGAAACATTTTTTCCGGCAAATGAGCAGTTAGACTATATCTATATGTTAGGAAATTACACTTTATTGGAATCCAATTTGAACAAAAAGGCAGCCGATAAATCGTTTGCCGATAAATCGCAATTATATTCATTATCGAAGTATCGAATGAGTAAGAATGAGCTCCATTATACAGCTTGGGATCCAGGAATACTCAGGGAACATCAGGATAAAATGGCAAAATGGGCGTGTGGAGTTTGGAAAAGCAAATATGTTCAGAATAAATTTTAGCCTGAATTACACAATAGTGGCACATGTTTGCTGATAGTAGTTAAACAATAATTAGTTGCTCACCCTGACCCTCTGCTTCGCAAGGTTCGCCTCGGCGCATCAACTTAAGCATTGGCAAAATTTTAGAAATGGTTTTTCCGAAACCCCCCGTTTTGAAATGGGGTTGTTCGCTGCGGCGAAACTTCGCAAGGAGAGAGGACTGAAGCTACTTGTTATTGGAGATGTTACAGTCTTTTTAATATTGTAATGCATTGTTGAGGTTTAATATTTTCACTAAAAATAGTTAAAAGTTTTTAATAAAAAGTTGTGAACGTGCTTTTTGATATTTTTTTATTTTCAATTCTCAAAAAGGAATAAAATGTGCTTACGTCTTCTGCTTCTTCTTCTTAGCCGCGGGGAAAAGGATGTTGTTTAATATCAGCCGGTAACCGGGTGAGTTCTTGTACAATGTCAAATCTGTCGGGGGGTCACCAACGGCATGTTGATAGTCTTCGGGGTCGTGGCCGCCGTAAAAGGTAAATGTGCCACGGCCAAATGTACCGTGAAGATATTTTACCTGATTGGTACCTTTCCTTTCGGCCATTATTACCATTGATTTTTTTATCAACTCTTTCCTGAACATGGTTGTCTGCCCCATGAATCCTTTGATAACATTGACATGATCCTGTGTCAGCATGGTTGGAACAGGGTCGTACTTGGCAGAGAAATCGAACAAGGTAAAATAATCGTTATCCTCTCCCCAGATTTCCTGCGGTTGAATGTCAATATCGCTATACTCGTACACATAAGGATTCATTTCCAGCTTAAAGTCCATGAATGCCAGAGAATTATTAAAATCCAGTTCTGCCTGCGCATTCCTGTCGGCGGGGTCGCCGTCAAACATGCGCTCGCAAATATCGGCTTCGTGCGCGGCGAGTGCAATATCGTACGAGTCAGTTGCCGAACACATGGCGAACATGAATCCACCCCTGCTTATAAAATCTTTCATCGAAGTGGCGGCGGCACGCATCATCTCGGATACTTTGTGGTAACCAAGACGTTTTGCATCATTCTCAGACCCGCCACGGAAAGGCGACGAAGGCGTCGAACGCCTCGGTGTCGCGCGCGACGGCGACGATTTCGACGACGGACAGCGGGACGTCCCTCCAGGTCGGCCCGGCTCATCGGGCGGAGTGCCTGCGGCATCGTGGCACCCCGGGGCCCGCCCGACACTGAGCTAGCTCGTATTCCAGGGCGCGGCGGATTTGAATACTCTAATAGCCGGCCGCTCGGGCCGGGTCGGAGGAAGCACCGTGGAATCACGCTCGCGAAGCCTCGCGAAGGCCATCAGCTGGCGCTTCGTGGGCGCCGTCGTCACGTTCGCCGTCAGCTGGGCGGTCACCGGCAGCGTGACCTTCGCCGTCTCGATCAGCGTGATCGAGACGGTCGGCAAGACCGCGCTGTTCTATGTCCACGAACGGATGTGGGCGCGGATCCCGCTTGGCGTGACGGTCGGCGAGAACGCGGGGTACTGATGTGGGCCAGCCTCCATCTCGGCTTCCTCGCGGTAGATCGGCCAGCCGGCTTTTGCGATCCTCACGCGGCGTTGTCATAATCGAGGGGCATCCTGCGGGCCACTGCGCGTAGCCGCAAGCGGGTCGACAAATGGGCGAGTTGCTGAGCCACAAGGTGATCGACGTCCTCCTCGAGGAGGGGGAGTTGGGGCTCTACCGTGTCGAAGGCCCGCACGGCCCCTTGCTTCTGAGAAAGGTGCGCTCGGAGCTCGCCTCCTCCAGCACCATGGAGCGATTGGCC
>JACPGF010000021.1:6587-21829 GCA_016182615.1 Ignavibacteriales bacterium | reverse complement strand
CACTAAAAATTAAATTATCCAAGCTCTCAGGTTGCATTTTATTTTAATCAGTATGTCGAATCTGGCACGAATTGAATGCAATGGGAAATAGTGAGTTAGATGTCTTAAAAATGATGAAATTTTGGAGGGGGCTTTTCATACTTTTAGGAAAGTACTAAAAAGTTTAATTCTGCTATTAAAACTCTCCGGGTTTTGTTTGTCATTAACCAATGCACCGGGGAAAATATTACTTTACCACAATCGGCTATACAATGTTTCCCAGCCAAAAGCAACAATATGAACAGGAATCCGGAATATTTTGCCATAGTGTTTCATTGGCAGGCACGAATAAAATGCAAAATCCATTACTTGTTAATAGTTGGATACTTGCGGCAGTGTGCATAAAAAACACTAACCATTTTTCCCGGCAATTTCTGCAAAAATTTTTAATAACAACAATAAATAGCGTAATTACAACTATAAGTGGCTGTTGGCTTATTGTTTCCGGCGATGAGTCCGAATATCTTTGCAGTATCAATAAATATAAACAAAAAGTAAAAAAAGGCACCTATGTTAGAAACAAAGATAATCGGAAAAAAAATTACAGAAGCCCGCAAGAAAATAAATATTTCTCAAGCAAAGCTTGCTCAGCTTCTATCTATAAGTTCACAAGCAGTTGGAAAGTGGGAGCGTGGAGAATCAATGCCAGACATCACTACATTTAACCGTCTCGCGGAAATTTTAGGTGTTGACCTAAATTATTTTTCAAACAGTTTCAATGTCTCAGCCACTGAAATGACACCCGCGGAACCTTCGGATAATAAAACGGGGCAGGGGTCAGCAATTCTTCCCACACCTTCGGATCGGCAGGTGTTGAACAACTTAAGCGCAAGAGATTTGTCGAATAGCGACTTCGCGGGAATTGTTGCGCATAAAGGGGAATTTTTTGCGAACATACTGCGCAACTCCGATTTTTCGGGCGCGGATCTTACCGGCAGTTTATTCAAAAGCTGCCACGCACAGGATATCAATTTTAACCGTACGAATCTGACCGACTGCAATTTCTCTATCCTTGACCTTTCTGATGCGAGCTTTCTTGAATCAATCCTTCTACGTACTTATTTCAGCATTTCGAGGTTGGACGGAGCCAAATTTATCAAGGTTAAGCTGACCGATGTTTCCATGATCAAGTGCGACCTGAGAAAAGTGGTATTTGAGAGTTGCACCTTCGACGGCGTTAATTTCGAAAAATCGGACATGCGTGGACTATGTCTTGACGGACAGGCCTTTACCGATGTCAAGTTTGACAATGCGGCTCTGAACGATGTTACTTTCAAGGGCGCGACACTCAAAAATGTATCATTCCGGGCACCGTATGCCATTACTAATAAATACTACCGTACCATTAAAACCATACGCTTTGAAGGTGCTATGATCGATAAGTTAACCTATGCCGCGCTTAACGGCGCGGGAGCCGATTTATCAAAGGTTATAATTATATAGGCTAAGAAGAATATGCAAAATTAAGCTATCCAAGTATTAGACCTGCAAAATCCTAAAATCAGCTTCTTTTTCTCCGGGTGTGGATTTCAAGGTAGTAAACACTATCCTAATCTTGTCAATCCTTCAACAAGCATTATCGAATGCCATCTGACGGAAAAGTCCGGATTGAACATTATTCCATAACAGGCGGGCTTGTTTAATTATTAACAAGCAGTGCAGGAGAATCGTTATTAATAAGTTTCGATTGATGCAACAAATTTGAACCTTTGGTGTTGATTGTATGTTTATCGACTTGCGGTCGATGCTGGCAGTAAACCGGCTTACATTCAAAGTGAAAAAATGGTATCAATAAAATGAGCTTGACGATGGAAACCAAAAAGAGTAAAGAATGGTCAATAAAAAAAGGTGATTACAACAGAAATAGCCTGCATGATGATAGGATCATGAGCAAGCAAAGAAAAAAAAGAAAGCTTGTTAATAAAATTGTTATAAGTATAGTTGTTTTTCTTTTCGTTAGCATCATACTTCTTTTTTAATTAAAAAAAATTCATTTTTGATAATATTAGACCGTTTTAATGACGGCCATTTATATTGGCAATCCTCATAAAATAATTTGTAACTACTTAGCTTATGTCTAAAACAATTTTTATCTCCAAACTCAAACTTTCACGAAGTGATGGATACCCATAGTCTGAGATTAGGTCATAAAAACTCCACTGTACTTGATCACCAAACAAATACAAATGCCGGTAAAATCCTTTCTAATTTTTTATACTCCGAAAATTATTCTGTGCTCACAGCTTAGTTAACGCAATTGCAAATCCACTGACTCTCACGAGTATTAGATTAACAAAACTGCTGTTTCCTGTTTTATAAATGTCCCGATTTCTCACCGAATTGCAGATTATGGCTGCTTGCAATATGACTTTATTGGGCTGCTTAAGGTCAGTCTAGGGTCCAGACCCTATAGACCAGAAAAAATGAAGCCCAGGCTCTATGGTTTGAGTGTTTTAGCCATATTATATTTACTATAGAAATGCAACGAGCTTTAACCTCGCTACACAACTAAAAAGTTTCTTCTATAACAGAAATAACCATTCGCGACCCCAAAAATAGAAAAGTTGGCAATCCGGGAATGGTTATTACCTAAGCAAGCATGAAATTAACAATTCAATCATAAAACGGAGTCAGGAGTTAACCATGAGAGGTTATCTATTTTTAGTGTTAGTAATATTATTACTAGTAGTGCCGCAACAGTTGCAGGCGCAAATCCCAAGCACACTCCCCTATCAAGGTGTTTTGACGGATACATCAGGTAACGCGAAAACCGATGGCTCTTATTCTTTTACATTCAAACTCTACGAGGCTGCCAGCGGCGGTTCTTCAGTTTGGAGTGAAACAAAAAGTTTAACTTTAAAAAAGGGTCTTTTCTCAACAATGTTGGGAGATGCTACAGCGTTTGGTTCATCGGTTACCTTCAACAAACCTTACTGGTTAAGCATACAGGTTGGCAGCGATGCAGAAATTCCACAGCGTATTCAGTTGGCTTCATCCGCGTACAGTCTTAATTCACTTAAGGCTGATACGGCACAATACGTTAAAAATGGTGGAGTAACATTTCCATTCGGATATCCCGGTTCAAGCAGTTCAACACCTTTCGCAGTTTCAAACTCCTCAACCGGAGCAGCACTTTATGGAAGTTCTGCAGGTGTAGGTATTTGGGCTAATTCTAGTGGTTCTAATGCACTCTATGCAGTTTCTTCAGCATCCGGCTACCCGGCAATTTATGCCTCATCAAGTGGTTCTTATGGAATCCTTGGTAAAACTACCTCACCAGGAAGCTTTGGTGTTTACGGGGAAGCCACCGGAGGTGATGGTGTTTATGGAACCTCATCAGGTGGTAATGGAGTTTATGGTCAATCTTCTGTATCAAACGGTGTTTATGGTTTTTCCTCTGCAGCGGGTTATGCCGGTGTATATGCTAATTCAAACGCGAGTTACGGTTTATGGGCTAATTCTTCAGCTACGCATGGAATCTTTTCTGCCTCTTCAAATGGTGCAGGTGTCTTTGGTAGATCAACCGGTGGAGGCGCGGGAGTTTATGGCGAATCTGGTACAGGAAGCGGCGTGACTGGTTACTCCACGGCAGCAACGTACTCAGGAGTTTACGGAGAATCAACCCAAGGCATCGGCGTTTGGGGCAAGTCAACCGGGAATAACTGGCATGCGGTACGGGGTGATGCAACAACAGGAGCCGGTGTTTTCGGCAAATCAATAGGTACAACAAATTGGGCTGCTGTATATGGTGAGTCTGATAGCTCAAATGGTGTACATGGATTTTCGAAAGGTTATGTTTCGGGTGTCTATGGCACTTCACTGAAAGGGAATGGTGTAAAAGGATATTCGGATTCAGTTGCAGGTGTTTATGGACAATCTTTGGCCAGCTCTGGTGTATATGGATTTTCGCAATATGGCACGGGTGTATATGCAACATCTTATGATGGCATCGGTATGTACTCGAATTCCTATAATTTAGGTTCTGCAATTAAAGGGTACTCAAGAGGCTGCCGCTATATATGGAAATTCCGGCGGACTGACTGCACATGGCTGGGCCGGCTCGTTTTGGGGCGGATTAACCTGGACGGGCAGCAGTTTCGGTGCATCGAATGCAATTAGAATCGATCATCCTACAGACCCCGAAAACAAATATCTGTACCATGCAAGTGTCAGCTCACCGGATATGAAGAACATCTACGATGGCGTTATCATTTTAGATAAAGCAGGTGAGGCTGTTGTTAAACTTCCGGATTATTTCAGTGCACTTAATAAAGATTTCCGCTACCAACTTACGCCGATTGGTTCTTACTCCCCCGTTTACATCGCAACCGAGATTGCAAATAATACATTTGAAATCGCAGGCGGCAAATCAGGACAAAAAATTTCATGGACGGTAACCGGCATTAGAAATGATGCATACGCTCAAGGCAACCGCATAGAAGTTGAGGAAACGAAATCTGAAACCGAGCGCGGCCATTATATTCATCCTGAAGCCTTCGGGAAATCTCTTGATTTGGGAATCGACCCTGAAAAAATGAGATCAGTTCCTAAGCGCCCAACATATGAAACAGTTTCAATCCAAAACCCCATAAAGGCAGACGGCGAACAAAAAATCAACTCCAATCAGGCTATGATTAATGAACTTGACGCGAAAGGTAACAGTTTGGACAGCAGAAATAATCCTGTACCGAAGACACAAGTAATAAATGGCCAGAATCAAATTGTAAAACCACAAGCTCCACATGATAGTGTTCCGGAGGTAAAGGTTCCTACACAGACATTGCAACACCCAATTGTACAGCCTAATGCAACAGTGCAACAGAATGATGCTCAGGTAAAGTAAAGAAATTATCATGAAGAAAAATCCGATGAATTTACAAAAGCACAGAATACGGTTAAAACCCCTGCTGAGTGCTATGCTGGTTTTGCTGTTCCTCTTCCCGGCAGCGGGAATGGCACAGAATAATGCCGTTCAGTGGTCATCGCAGAACAACGGGCATGGGTCGGCTGTTTCGTCAAGCAGCAACAAGGTCTGGTCCAATGTTGGTCAGTCCTTTAACGGGCAGATTAGCCAGAACAATACACTGGTCAGCAGTGGTTTTTTGGCAAATAACACATTTAGTACCGTTACTATAAATCAGGGCCAAAATGTTTCTTTAGCGTTTGATGGTGTTAATGATTATGTAGAAATTCCACATAATGTAGCATTTTTACCACCTGCCATTACCATTGAATGTTGGGCAAAGAGTAATACAGCAACATGGAATACAACTGGCGCACTTATATCTAAAAGAGAAGCGTTTATTTTGCATCCAAATGAAGGTACGAAGCAATTACAATTTTACATTCATATGCCTGACCGTTGGATTTATACTATAGTTGATCTTGCAATTGATATTACACAATGGCATCATTTTGCCGCGACCTATGATCAAAACAATCTAAAACTTTATATCGACGGAGTATTTGCCAGCTCATACTTTTATCAAAGTGCCCTTACCGGCGGCGCCGCAGGCAGCCTGTACATTGGCTCTGACAAGGATGGCGGAAACAGGTACTTTAACGGTCAGATAGATGAAGTGCGTTTCTGGAATTACGCCCGCTCTGCAAGTGAAATTTCTTCTTCGATGAGCAACACACTCCTGAATCCGGCAAGTTCCGGGTTGATAGCATACTATCACATGAATGACGGCACAGGGAGCGGGACAAATACCGGAATTACCACCGTAACCGACGCAACATTAAACGGGTATAACGGAACCCTTAATAATTTTGCGCTGAGCGGCAGTACTTCAAATTTTGTTACCGGATTTACTGCGCCAACAGCCCCGGGATTAATTACTCTTGTATCCCCTGCTAATAACGCGGTCAGTCAACCGATTGGTACAACAATCAGCTGGACAGCGCTCAGTACCGCAACTTCTTATCAGCTTCAGGTTTCAAGGGATTCAAACTTTACATCAAATGATAAAGATACTACTATTTCGGGCACTAGTTTGTTGATGAGTAATCTTTCGTATGCTGAACAATATTATTACCGTGTCCGTGGGATAAACGATGTTGCCACGGGCAGCTGGAACACTGCCTGGAAATTTACCACGATGGGAAATATTTCGCTGGCATTTGATGGTTCTAACGATTTTGTCACATTTGGTAATAATGCATCGCTGAAGCCAGCGAACGCTGTAACCTTGGAAGCATGGGTGAAACCCGGCATTTCAGGAAATGAACAGTTTATTCTCTCTTCCGGTCATGATGCCGGGGGACTGAATGGTTACCATCTGGTGCTTCAGAATAATCACGTTTATTTTTGGATGAATAACTATACAACCGAGATTATTTCTCCAGGATCGTTAAATGTTGGAACGTGGTACCATATCGCTGCAACATATTCTTCATCCGCCGGAGCTAAGATGTATATCAACGGTGTATTGGTGGGAGCGGACGCTTCCCCGGCAAATGCAATTTCTTATGACAACAATCCGGTTACAATGGGTGTGCTTGCTAATTACCCGATTTATTTCTTTGGCGGATTATTAGACGAGGTGAGAATTTGGAGTGTTGAAAGAACTGCACAGGAAATCCTTGATAATATGAATAATGTCAATCTTAATAAGTCAACATCCGGGTTGCTCGCCTATTATCAATACGACCAAGGCATTGCCGGCGGCAATAATACCGGAGTGACAACCTTGAACAACGGCACAGCAACGTCTGCTGATGGCACTCTAAACAACTTTGCACTTAACTCCGGCGCTTCTAACTGGGTTGAGGGAAAAAGTTTCGCGGGCAAGACAACTGTTACTATCACTGCTTTTTTGCAAGGCCTAACGACCGGTGCAGCAATGATTTCTGATACCGTTAGTGTTTTGTTAAAAAACCCATCCACCTTTGCAACAATAGATTCTGCAAAAGTTTTACTCAACACTTCCGGAAATGGTTCGGTTGATTTGCAGAATAATTATAGCGGAAGTTCGTACTACATTGTTGTAAAGCACCGCAACTCCATTGAAACATGGTCTGCAACTTCGCAGGCTGTAACGGAATCAGCTCTCTCGTACAATTTCACCACTGCAGCATCAAAGGCTTATGGCAGCAATCTGGTGCAAATGGGAAGTAACTGGTGCATTTATAGTGGTGATGTTAATCAGGACGGCTTTGTTGACTTTACTGACCTGACGTTGATTGACAATGATGCGTATAACTTTTCAGCGGGTTACTTGAGTACTGATCTGAACGGTGATCTGTTTATCGATTTTACGGATTTAACCTTATGTGATAATAATGCCTACAATTTTGTTGGCGTGATTGCTCCAACTGGAGTAAAAATAAGGCACGATACGAAACCGGTAAAACAAGTTAATAAAACTCAAACGATTGATTAATTTGGAAAAAATTGTGAAACCTGAACTCGCATTTGTTTTCGTTTCACTGCTTGTATGGTACAGTTATAAATGCATCGCCAAAGCGGCCGTTTATACTAACGGCCCTTTGCCTTTTTAACCGATGTGATATATTAATTTTAAAGATATTTATTTACCGATTCATGAAAAAAAACAGCATTGTTTTTGCGGATGACCATGTGCAATTCCTTCAGGGAATTATTCCAATCATTACAAAACGGGACGATATTGAAATAATGGAACAGGCTCATGATGGTATGGAAGCTATAAATATAATCCGCTTAATAAAGCCTGATATTGCCGTACTTGATATACAAATGCCAAAAATTAATGGATTCAATGTTGCTCAAATGATCATTCGTGAAAAACTGCCAACGAAAATTATTTTTTTAACCATGTATGACGATGCGTCATTGGTAAAAAAGGGGTTTGAATTGGGTATTAAAGGCTATGTATTAAAAGAGAATGCCTTTTCTGAAATTGATAATTGCCTTGAAACGGTTATTGCCGGAGGTTATTATGTTAGTCCGCAACTGGCAAGTGCATTATTTAACATAACATTGCCAAAGATTGATGTCACTTAAATATCTATTGTATCACGGTAGTTGAACGAACTCATAAACCGGTCATTTAACTAAAATTTTGCATGAAACTTAGTGGCAGTTAACAATTGGAATTGTACAGGAGGAGTAAAGCCGCAAAAAAGTGTTTGCTTAATTAGTCCGGATGGGCTCATCAAAAAATTTTGCATTGATAATGATAACAAATGTTGAAGCTCGGAATAAAATTATTATATTATAATCAGCTCCCAAATGATTTGCCGGGTATTTATCATTTGGCATATCTTCAACTTAACTGATAACTTAAAGGCTCAATATGAAAGCATTACTGTTACTTTTTGCTATTATTTTACTTTTTTCGGTTTCTCCCGCCCAAACGTACAAAGATGGTTGGGCAATTGGTGCAAGCCTCAGTTCACCGAGAATGTTTGGTGATGTCTATTCTGAGGCTTTAGACTTTGGCGGAAATACAGTTCTGCAAATGGATATTGATGAAGTTAACACATTAAGGTTAAGGGTTGATTATTTATTGTTCACTTCAAAAAAAGGGATGGATGCAAAAAACCCTTCCACGGATGCTATAACTGTTGGCATTGATTATTTAATCGGCTTACGGATATGCTCCCCTGTACAAATTTATGGCGGCTTTGGTGGAAAATTGGTAAGCTATACGGTAAAAAAAGCAATTGCTCCCCTTACCAATAAAACAATTACCGGTGAAATAGCAGTCAGCTTTTATGCAGGCGCCAAATATGCTGTCAGCAGCGAATTTGATATCAATACCGAGGTCTCATTTAATCAGCTTTCCACGGATCGTTTTGACGGAAAGTATGGGCAAAGCGGTGGACTATTTTAGCCGCGGTGAGCAAACTAATTATTGTGATCTGCCCGGTGGAGTTGCGACCGTAAGAACCCCTGAGAAAGAAGGAATAACCATCGCACAGGTTGAGGAAGTTGTTAAAAAGTACGTAGCAAATATACCTCAGGAAAGAGCGGAAAAAATTGATTATTCCATCGTTGAAGATATAGTGAAAAAACATGCTGTACAAATTCCGGCAAACAGCACTCTTGAAACAAGAAACAACTGGGTGTTAGTCGGTATCAACTTTGACGAGGGGAAATCTTCTTTTAGGCCGGAAGCGCATGCAATTTTATTAAATGCTGCACAAGTTCTTTTATCTACCCCTGACATGAGAGTTGAAATTCAAGGGCATACAAACAATGTCGGTTCAACTGAATCAAACAAAAAATTATCACAAGCACGCGCGGAAGCAGTAAAACTATATCTTGTCGCAAAAGGTGTCGATTCATCGCGTTTAACCGCAATTGGTTATGGTGACACTTTGCCTGTGGTAGATAATGCAACCCCTGAAGGAAAAGAATTAAACAGACGTATTGAATTTAGAGTTCTTAAATAAACAGGTATTCTAACAAAACAATTCAAGCAAGATGTAATTTTGAATCTACTATTCAATTGACCAACTCTCTGTATCCGGATTATCACAATATAACCTGATACAGAGAGACTGGTTATTGAAATCTTTTTTGGTCTCCGCGCAGTGCTAGTACATTTGTAATTATTAAGCTCATGTCTAAAATAATTTACATCTCCTAACCTCTGATTTTAGTCTGAGGAAACTCAAGCCTTCCAACCACAAGTTTTCTCCAATGGGGTGGATGCCAAACCACTGGATATTTATTTGAAATTACATAGCAAAATTTAGTGGCTTGGCATCCACCCCTTCGGGGAAAGCCTGATGTTTTTTGGTTATTTAAACCTCAGACTAAAGACTGAGGTTAGTTCATAAAAATTTCGCTGTACTGCTTAAACTGCTTATTTTACTAAGCGCCTAAACTCAACTTTATTTTACATAATCTAAGTGGCTACGTATATTAAAGTAAAGTTCACATTAAGTAACAATACAAAATTTGATTTTTGCTCAATTTGTTTAATACGCTGAACTACCTGAAACTTTACGGCTGTTTTATACAGCGTTCACAATTTATAATGAGCAAACAGATTACTCCACTTCTCATTTAATTCTCTTCACAGCAAAATTCTTTCTCAATACAACTCATTACTACTCAAATTTTAGGAGGTATTATTTTATAAATAACGGGTGTTACAATTCGTGATAACAAAGTTGAGCTAATCAACCCGCCAATCATGACAATTGCTAATGGTGCTATAAGCGGATTTGTGGATATAGCAATTGGCAGCAACCCGCCTATCGCGGTAAGCGAAGTAAGAATTATCGGAAGAAATCTCTCCTCACCGGCTATTCGTATCGACTCTTCGATGCTTTTACCTTGAGCACGTAATTGATTGGTGAAGTCAACTAAAAGAATTGTATTTTTAACCTCAATACCGGCCAACGCTATCAGCCCGACCACCGCCGTGAATGACAGTGAGTTTCCTGTAAGGAGTAATGCAACTACTGCTCCAACAATACCCAACGGGATAACGGAGAGTACAATAATGGTGCTTTTAAATGTTTTGAATTCATATAATAGAATCGCTATAAAGAGGAACACTGTTAGAATGATAATTACTCCAAAACCACTAAACGACTGTTCCCGTTGCTCAACTTCTCCGCCAAAAGCAAATGAGTATCCTTTCGGAAGGCGGATTGCATCCAACTGTTTTTTCACATCACGGACAACATTATCAGCAAGATATCCTTTTTGCACAAACGAGCTAACAGACACGATCCGCACTTTATCACGGTGGTCTATCGATAAAGGAGAGGATTCAAATTCAAGTTTGGCAATTTGCGAAAGCGGAATAGCTGCCCCCGAAACGCTATTGACATATAGCCCGTCAAAGGCATCAAGTGAATTGTTTTTTGCACTTTTCTTTGTCCCCAAAATTTTGAAATCATCGCCGTTCTCATCACGAATCTTCCCGAGTTCTAATCCTTCGATTGCAGAACGAACAACCATATCAACAGAAACTATTGGAACTCCTAAAACGCCCGCTTTTTCCTTGTTTATTACAACTTTTATATCACTTTTTAAATGTTCCTGCGGATTATTAATATAAATTGTTCCCTCAGTCTTTTTTAACAGTGCCGCTACCGAACTTGCAATCTCACGAAGTGTATCCAGATTGTCACCCAAAATACGCACCTCGACAGGAGCAACAATTGGCGGACCCTGCTCGAAATCTTTCACTTCAATTTTTGCCCCGGGATATAGTGACCATTGATTCCGGAGCAATTCAATCAGTTCGGTTTTTCTCGCTGGCTTTATATTGTTTTCAAGCTGCACGAATATCTGTGAAAAATCTGACCGTTCGTTTTCCGGAATAACATTATAGTATATTTGCGGGTTACCATGTCCTACATTCGAGGCAAAATACTTGACTTCCTGTACTTTCCGCAAATCTTTTTCTATCAGCTTTGTTATTGAATCAGTATAGCCAATATTCGATTGTAACGGAGTGGTAACTTCAACTAAAAACTGTGGTTTTTCGGATGCAGGAAACAAACTGAAACCAATTACCGGGAAAAGAGCTAACGACAGCGAAAAAATCAAAAGAGCTGCAAATACTGCCTTCCAGGGATTATTCAATGCCAAATCCAGGACACGGGTATATGAACCGGAAATACCTTTTTTTAATATCCTTAACATAAAATTTCCCTTACTGTCCGGCTGATGTTCCTTAAGTAACCGTACAGCAATAAAAGGGATAAAAGTTAAAGAAACAATCATAGATGCTAATACACTAGCCATTACACTAACCGGTAAACTACGGATAAAATCTCCTGATGAACCCGGCATTCCTGCCAAAGGTAAAAACGCAACAATGAGTGTAGCGGTACAGCCGAGTACAGCCATTCCAATCTGATTGACACCCTTGAGCACCGCATCCATCAGTGGATGCCCCTCGCGAAGCCATCGTTCAATATTTTCGGTCACAACAATACTATCATCAACAAGAAGCCCCAAAGCGACTACGAACCCAACAATGCTGAGTTGATTGAGATTATACCCCAGCAGACTGATTATAACAATCCCGATCGATAAAGATAGTGGAATTGAAAACATCACAATTAAAGCAGCCCTATAGCCCAGAGGCAGCAGTGTTAAAGAAACCAGTGCAATAGCAATCAGAAAGTCAAGTCCAAGCCCACCGAGCCGCCTGTTTACATTATCAGCCTGGTCAAAAAAATGAACGATATCAATGTTGTTTGGTTTTTGCCTGGTAAAATCTTCAATTACTTTCACATACTTTTTTTGTGTTTCGGTAATATTCTCACCCGGCTTTTGCGCGGCCACTACAAATAACGACCTGTGCCCATTGAGCCTTGTGACATGAGAGAATTCTTTATAATCAAAGCTAACATCCGCCACGTCCTTAAGGTACACGATACTGCCTGCACCTGCAGAAACAATGGTGTTTTTAACTTCATCAAGCGACTTATAACTTCCGCTTGTTTGTACATTATATACTTTTGTATGAGCATCTACCCTGCCCCCCGGTATGGACACTGCCTCGCTTTTAATACTATTAAATATTCGCTCTGCAGGAATCTTTAACTGTGCCATCTTTTGCAGTTTCATTTCCACTTTTACAATCTTTTCGGGGAGCCCAAATATTTTCACATTTTTCAGTTCAGGCAGTTTTTCCAGTTCATCCTGTAATTGTTCTGCGGTCTTTTTCATTTTATCAACCGGTGCATTAGCCGAAAGTATTCCCACCTGTAAAACATTTACATTCGAGGGAAGCCACTTTTGCACTTCAATGCTGTTAATGTCAGACGGAAGTTCAGACCTGATATTGTTAATTTCCCTTAAAACCTCCTGATATTTTTCATCGACATCAGCATCAAAGTTGTATGCCACATTCATAACTGCCACCCCATCCTGGATTTTACTGCTCACATTCCTAATGCCTTCTAAAGACGATACTCTTTTTTCAATGGGATCAATAACCAGATTTTCAATATCTTTTGGCGCTGCACCCGGATAGATGATGATAACCGGAAACTCGGGAGAACTCATTTCCGGATCCTCCGACCGTGGTATGTTAAAAATTGTGCTTATGCCCAGAACAATAACCATTAACAAAAGTAATGTGGTTATCTGTGGGTTTTTTATTGCCGCACCTGAAAACTTCATATAATTACCTTTCTTCCCTTACTGTAATAGCACTGCCATCCTGAAGATAGGCATTCCCGGCTGTTATCAGATACTCTGAGTTTTCCAATCCGGATTCGATAATAATACCTTCCCTGCGTATTTCCCCAATGCGAACCGATGTTTTTCTAACTGTTTTTTTATCTGCCGTTGTAAATACATAGCCGTTGCCTTTGTCCCCATCCATCAATGCATCAAAAGGAATTATCCAGCCATGCAATTTTTTAGAAAGCATTATTGTGGCTTTGCCAAACATGCCTGCAGCAACTCCATAAAGCTGCGCATCCTTCGGTTTAATATCTACAATAAAGGTGCCCGAATACGGATCAACCGCCTCCGCTTTTCTAATGACAACTCCATGTATTGCTGCATCTGGTTTTACATCGGTATGAATCTGTGCATTATCACCTAACTGTATGGATCCCCATTCGTAATCACTTACGCCGGCACGAAGTATCCAATTACCTTTATTCGCACCATTCACCTGCAGAACCGGCATACCCGGTCCAACAATCTGGCCTGCATTCAGAATTTTTCGCAGAATGTACCCGTCTTTCTGTGATCGGATTTCTGCATAGCTCAGGTTATATCTGGCAATCGCTAGAGTTTGTTGGGCAATTTCTAACCCGGTTTTTGCATCCTGCATCTGCGAAAGTGTGGTTACACTATCCTTGTAGAGAGCCGAAGCTCTTTCATAATCCCGTTTAGCCTTTTCATATCCGGTCTTTGCCTGTGTGACCTGTGCTTCTATTTCAGTTTTTTCCAGTTCTGCCAGCAACTGTCCCTTAACAATTTTATCTCCTTCACTCACAAACACGTTTTTAACCACACCTCCAACTTTAAAAGAGAGTAGGGCTTCATCATCTGTCGTAAAATAACCGGCAGTGTGCAGGCTACCCGGAACATCCACATCCTTTACTTTTGTAATAGTCACAGGGGTGTTTTCAGATTTTACTGTGGAGGAATTACCCTTTTTTAACCCACACCCTGCTATAAGCATAATACTTAGGAGAACAAAAACATTTTTCATAGTAAATCTCATCGTTTTAATTTATATAACTTGTTTCTCTTTCAAATTCAGCCTGCGCAATTAACAGCCTGTACCTGCAAATACGTTCAAACTCGCTCGCCTGCCTGTATTGGGCGCGGGCATCTACTGTCTCTATAAAGGTATTCAGGCCTTCTCTATATCCTTTATCAATCAGAGTTTGGTATGCCTGCGCTGTTTTCAGTTGTTTGGCAGCAGATTTCAAACTGCTAATAGCACCGGCAACTTTATCCTTGTTTAAACTTTTAAGCATCTCAAGTTTTCGTGTAACATCTTCAAGGGCAAGTTTTTGATCCTTAATGTTCAGTATCGCTTCTTCCTGCCTGTAAGAGCCACGGAATGCCTCGAAAAGCGGGGTCTCCAACATGAAACCGAATAAATAATATTTTGAAGAATTATTTAATGTTTTCACCCTATCTTGTGCTCCAATATCAAAAAACATGTTAATTTTTGGCAGCCATTGATATTTCTGCATATCAAGTGATAACTCATGAATTTTTCCTGCATTTTTAATTTGCTGCACTTCGACACGCGATCCGGTGGAATTATTTTCTATTGTATCTTCATTATTGCCTGATACAGTCTCAAAAACCTTTATTTCCACATCAAGAGGCCTGTTAAGAAGGAAATTAAAATACTGAGCAGCTGCTTTTCTATTATTAGCAGCTTCAATAAGCTTGGAGTTAATAGCTTCCAGCTCACTCTCGGCTCTAAGAACATAAACCGGAAGCCCCGAGCCTTTATCCAATAAAGACCTGTTAACCCGGAGTGCTTCTACCGCGCTTACTTTAGATTCCTCGTTTACCTGCAAAACAGCATTGGACACGAGATACTGGTAGTATGCAATTTTAATATCACGTTTTAGATCTAATCTGTAACGTTGATAATCCTGCTCTTTAATTTCCTTAACAACTTCCTGAATTTTCCGGTTGTAAATTAAATCGGTATTGAGCACTGGTGCTGTAATTCTTAATTTAGCATCATAGAACTGAAAAGGCAGAAAATCTTCTTTTACATTATTTATACGCGGAAAAGAGTTGCTATTAGTTA
>JACPGF010000021.1:0-6552 GCA_016182615.1 Ignavibacteriales bacterium | reverse complement strand
ATTGAGCATATCGCCAACCGGGATGTTGATGGCTCTGCCGCCTTCTCCCGAAGTATAATCCATTTTAAGTGAAACAGAAGGGAAAAAATAGCTTTGGGCAGTTTTCAAAGCCAGTTCGGCATGCCCGACCGGGATATTTTTTTGTTTCAATGCAATATTATTTTCCAGTCCCATACGCACATAGTCATCAAGTGATGCCTGCGCGAAGGATACTGCCGGTGTAAATAGCAGCAGAAGAACACCAAGAATTTTCAGCGGGATATTCATCATATTTTCTCTCACATTAACATTATTATAAGTTTTACCATTTATAAACTATTAAACGTATTTATATTTATATACACTGTTCATTACAGTTTAAAAAAATTATTGAATGATGCCTCTGAGCAATTTTGCCGAGTTATTGACAAAGTTTTCAACGAACCTGTCATTTGTAACAACAAATTGAATGCGTTCCCTGATGAATAAAGAAACCATTCCATGCACCGTTGACCAAGTGAGGAAAGCAACATCATGTTCATCCTGACCTTTGAAGTACCCGGCCTGTTGGCACTCAATAACATTTTGTACAAGTAAATCGTAAGATCGTTGTCCAGGATCCCAACCCTCATTCTCACATAATTTATCTTTTGGCAAGCGCATAATAAACATCAATTCATAATACTGCGGGTTTTGAAGGGCAAAATCCAAGTACGCTCTTCCATGAGCAATAATCCTTTCTTTTGGATCTTCAATTCCCTGAACCCTGAGCTGCTTTTCATACAATTCGGAGAAACCGATATTATGCAATTCAAACAAAATATCGGCTTTGTCCTCGAAATACGAGTAAATCGTAGCAGGGCTGTACTCAATCTTATCCGAAATATTCCGGATGGAAACCGAGTCATAACCTGATTCGATAAACAAACTAATGGCAGCATCGAGTATGTTTTTGCGCATTTCCGCGCGTTCTCTGTCTTTGCGTTCCTGTATGCCCATAATTTCTACTAATTTTACCATCGTAATATATATATACGCTGTTCATTATCCAAACATTTTTTAGTTTTTTTTATTTACCTGAAATAAAATGAGAAAAGTACCGATTTTTTACCACGCAACTGTAAAGTGAAAAGTAAAATAATCCTTATCTTGAGTTTCTAAATAGTAACTTTACATCACTTCCCCATCCTTAAGTGATGTGTGTTTTTGGCAACCTTTCTTACCAAAAGGGTAACCCTATGATTGTCCGGATTTTACAGCCTGAAATAATCGAACTCATCCAAAGGCGCGAGTTTAACGCCATTAAAGAAGTATTGACCGAATGGACCCCGGCAGATTTAGCAGAATTGTTAAACGACCTCCCGGAACTGCAGGATCAGGCAATTCTTTTCCGTTTGTTACCCCGTGATTTTGCTGTCGAAACTTTCGAATATCTTGATGTTGATGTTCAAATGGATTTACTTAAGGCTCTTGGCAATCAGGAAATTGTTGCTATCCTTAATGAAATGTCCGCGGATGATCGTACTGCATTGTTCGAAGAGATGCCCGCACCCATAGTAAAGCAAATGCTTATGTTGCTTACTCCAACCGAACGCCACATAGCACAAGTACTTCTCGGATACCCCGAAAATACCATCGGGCGCTTAATGACCCCGGAATATGTTGCTGTAGAGGCTGAATGGACAGTTCAGGAAGTATTGGATCATGTTAGGACTCATGGGAAAGATTCTGAAACGCTTAACATTCTGTATGTTGTCAATCAGTCAGGCACTCTTATCGATGACATTCGAATCCGCGAAATACTCCTCTCCCCATCTGATACAAAAGTCAGCGATATCATGGACGGGAATTATATTTCACTCGAAGTACATGATGATCAGGAAAAGGCTGTAGAAGCTTTTAAAAAATATGACCGTGTGGCTCTGCCGGTTACCGATGTGAAGGGCATATTGATTGGTATAGTAACAATTGATGACGTTTTAGATGTTGCTGAAGAGGAAGCAACAGAAGATTTCCAGAAATTAGGCGCTGTTGAAGCATTGGAAGAACCGTATTCGACAATTTCTTTGATGCAAATGGTTCGTAAGCGTGCGGGCTGGCTCTCGATACTTTTTGTCGGAGAGTTGTTTACGGCATCTGCAATGTCGTTTTTTGAAAATGAAATTGCACGGGCAATTGTACTGGCATTATTTGTACCTCTCATTATTTCATCCGGCGGTAACAGCGGTTCGCAGGCTTCAACCTTGGTTATCCGTGCATTATCATTAGGTGAAATTACTGTGAAGGACTGGTGGTTTGTTATCCGCAGAGAAGTCGCCTCGGGATTTTTACTTGGTTCGATATTGGGGATGCTAGGAATGCTCCGCGTATTCATTTGGCAAATGTTTTTCCCCGGCCTTTATGGTGAACATTGGTTCCTTATTGGATTTACCGTCTCATCATCTCTCGTTGGGGTAGTTCTATGGGGCACCACCGCAGGAGCAATGCTGCCGCTGTTATTAAAAAAGATTGGATTTGACCCTGCTACCTCTTCCGCTCCATTTGTTGCAACACTGGTTGACGTGACCGGATTGATTATTTATTTTTCATTTGCCTTATTATTCCTTACCGGCAAACTATTGTAGGAGCACCAAGAAATGATTAAAATACTGAATTGGACTGAAAACGATTTTCCACTTGTTCAACAAATTCTTAAAGAAACCTGGCTGGATACTTACTCGTCCTTTATACCCATAGAGGATTTAACCGGATACCTTGAGACTGCTTATTCTGTTGAGGCTTTAAGCAATTTGTACAAAGATGCAAACAATACCGGATTATTTGCTTTTGAAAATAAAAAACCGGTTGCCTGGATGCGGACACATCTGAGTTCTGAGGACAAGCGGTTTTATGTTTCTTCTATCTACGTGTTACCGGGCAATCAAGGTAAAGGCATCGGAAAGCTGCTTTTACAAAAAGCTGCAGAGCTAGCCAAACTAAATGATTTTGACAGAATTTATCTTGGTGTGATGAAGCAGAATGCAAAGTCATTGGCATGGTATAAAAAAGAAGGTTTTGTATTTGAAGAAGAACAGCCTTTTACCATGGGGAATACATCTGTTCCACACTTAATCGGTTATTGCCTCATCTGAAAAAGATTGGCCGGTAAAACAGTCATCAATTAGCTGAGCAACAATACGCGCTCTACCACAGGGCATGAATTGCCTTTCGGTAGGTTGCATTCCATGACTTTTTTGTAAAATACCGTTGTTACTCACTTACATCAAAACTGTAACATCTCAATAAATGGAGGTATCTAAATCCTAAACGTTGCTACATCTATGCGTAGATATACAGTAAAGCCCTATTTCGTTCCACTGGAACTTAAAACACGGTATGGCAGTCTTTTTACTATAGCGATTGCATCCTTACATGATTTAGGAGTGGTAACATTTTAAATATGTTTGCAATTCTCTGAATTTTAGCTGAATACAAAGTTCTTAATTACAAAAAATTTTGGCATAACTGTTTTATGTTATTTCCTAAGTCCCAGCGGGACGCAATATTTATAGCAATATGGCTCTCGAGTGAGTTTAAGTTCCAGCGGAACGAAATAGATTTGTATTTGCACCATTACTTAAATTAAAGAGTACAGAATTAGAATCACTCTGTTTATTGAGATGTTACTCAAAACTTTCACAACCCCCTTTAACTTAAGACAATAGCCCGGAATTATATTCTTCATTCCGATACATCAATCCCCACACTGGAAAGTGTTACATCATCAGTTATTGAAGCCATTAGAAGATGAGTTATAGTCACCGTTAATAAAATACAAGGGACGGGAGAATACTCCGGACACAAACGTATTGATAATTTTAGTAGCGGTGTTAATATCTTTTAAATTAGGTGCACGGAATTATTTTGAAACCCGGAAATTTTTATTTTTGAAATGATTCTGTATTACTTGAGAAGGTTATGACAATACATTACAGGCTGGGACGAATACCTTAAAACCAATGTGTGAGTTCGATAAGTCTGGGATGAGAAAAAAAAGCCCTCCGGGTAGATTCGGAGGGCTGTGGAAAAAAACAGAAAAATTATTTTACGTAAGGATAATATTTACATTCACTATCAACCCACTTTGAAAGATTGTTAGCAACCAAAAGATCATGTTTCATTGTCGAAACACCATAAAGCATTGTTTTTGCATCATATCCTAAAACTTTTAGAATTGTGGCAACCTGGGCGGAAGTCTGCCCGGTGTAACAATAAACAACAATCGGTTTATTGGTTGGCAGTGTTTTTAAGAAGGTAGAATCTTTTAAATCTGCCTTCGGTGTGTACTGCGTTGCACCTGGAATATGACCTAGACCATAGTGATTCGCGGGCCAATAATTAACAATATAATATTTCGAAAGTGAATCGGTAACCGATTTATAGGTAGTTTTAATATCACCGAAAGGATCGGTTGCTGAAAGCAATTGTGTAATTCTTGCTTCAAGAATTTCTTTACCAGTAGTCTTACCCGTCGTAAGAACAGGAAGTGTTCCGGTCACATTTTTTGAAGTGGCCGTTGTAACAAAGCCGGAGTAATTATTGCCGACAGCTGTTTTCCAGGCGCTAGCTGTGATTGAATCATTCCAAGCTGACATACCCCATTTTACATCAAATACGTTGGAGTAACCCAGTAAACGAAGTAAAGCTGTAGCATAACCGGCAGTTTGACCGGAATAGCAAACTAAATAGATTTTTTCGTAATTAGTTGCTGTAATACCCTTGATGTGAGTAACAATATTATTCGTTGTAACATTCACTGCACCAGCGATATGACCTTTTGCAAAGTCAGCTGCAGAGCGGATGTCAATAATGTAAATTTTATCGGGTTTGGAAAGCTGATTGTTCCGGACTTCTTCAACGGGTGCAATAGCCGGTGCAGCAGAATTAAGAAAATCACCGTTATCTTGCAAGTATTTCACTAATATTTCGGATTCATTTACAGCCGGTGTTGGTGTTGTTGTATTATCATCTTTTTTACAGGCGGTTAATCCGAAAATAACCGGTAAAAGAAGTAAAAGAAAATATTTTCTGAGTAATGACATAAGTGCTCCTGATTTTTTGATTATTGGGTTATATATAAACTATCTCACAGCCCCCAGCTTGAAGGAAGTTTCCCATCCACAACAACGGGTTTACACGCGTTCACTTCCCAGGCATTAAGGTCTGAATTAAATAAGTAATATTGTTTATTCCGGTAATTGGTACCTTCTTTGATAATATGGCAATTATCATAACAAGCTTTATCTGCAGCAACCTTGGTGCGCACGGTCCATCTTTGAATGTTGTGCGGGGTTGCATATTTGTATGTTGGTTTAAGGTCAAAGTTGGGTAGTGTAACTGAATATTTTTCCCAACTATCCGGAGCCATAAGCGATTCACGAAGTGTCGCGAATTTATAACTTTTAGTTTCCGGGATCGGGTTCATACCAATTTTGAATTTTAGATGAGAAACGATTCTTGCGCCGTCTCCGGCTACATGGCAGCTGCCGCAATTATTGTAATCCTGTGAATGACAGGTGTTGCAATTCATAGTATTAATATGCATCGAGTGATAGGCATTTTTTGTTTCAAGGACTGCATGGCAGTTTGAGCATTTTGGCAGTTCCGGCATCTGATAACGCTGATTATAAGTATTACCGTTGCCATGAACTTCATGTTTCGTATGGCAGCTTAAACATGTAAAACCGGCATTTGTAAAATGCACATCCGGCACCGTACCAGCCCCAAGTCCTAAAAATGCGTGTCCACCGCGGCTGCTATGGCAAGCAATACATTGGTCGGTCATACTTGGAGTTTTAACAAATTTATGACCTTTATATAAGCCGCCGCCAATAGCTTTCGGTTTCATAACATGGCAATCGCCACAAGTTGCATGGCACTTGGAACAATTGTCGTTATATCCTTTTTTGAGCGCGGATGGAAGATTTTCAAAAGTCTGTGCAGACCCGCCAAAGCGGGTAGCGACCATTGATTTTTGCCCCCAGCCTTGTTGATGCAAGCTGTTTTTAGCACCTGCAACAGCCTCTGCATGGCAGTAGTTGCATTTTTCATCGGCATGGGTAGATGGATGGGAAATAAAGCCGCTGCCATGAGCTACAGCCTTATCTCCGGTATTGCCAACGCCATTATGGCAATATGTACAAGCCAATTTACCGTGTGAAGAAGCTTTAAATTCTTTAAATCCCTCACCGCTCAAATAAGCGCGTTCATGGGGCGGCAGTGGTTCAGGGATTTCACCTCCGCATCCACCACCCGCAGATCCGGTATCGGGTGTTGCAATCCTTTTCAATAACTCGAAGTCAGTATGACATCCTTCACAACTTTTGGGGTTCTCTGTGGTTATAACAGGAGTTTCCTCAGTTGGGGGATGTTCAGTTTCCTTACAGGCATTTAATACTATAACTAAGGACAAAACCAAAATAAGTAATGCTAATTTTAGCAAATATTTCATAACATAAAACTTTAAATGAATAAACGTGCTGACTATTGCATGCGATTAACAACTATTGTGCCTATCCATTAATATTTTGATGT
>JACPGF010000299.1 GCA_016182615.1 Ignavibacteriales bacterium | reverse complement strand
GATCCTCTTAGTTTGCCCGTGTATGAAAAAGATTGGTCGCAGTTAGTTGTAAGTGACTATGCAGGAAACAGTTCCACTCTCTATTTAACAAAAAAGACTGGCAATCTATCAGCTTTCGAATTGCCGCCACCGCCACCCGATGAAATATTTGATATTCGATTCTCGTCAAATAGTTCGGTTGAGTGCTTGGATAATGGACAAAAAGAAATACTACTGAGTGGTGTTACTTACCCGGTTATACTGCATTCTATCGGATCAAACTTTGTCATCAAAGATAAGGCGACTTCAGGAAAACTGCTGAACCGGGTGCTAAAAACAAACAAAAGTTTGACGATTTACGATGAGAGGATAAAAGTTTTAGAAGTAAGTGTTCATGAACTGCCAACTAAATACGCACTGATGCAAAACTATCCAAACCCGTTTAATCCGGAAACAAAAATTACCTATTCCCTGCCTGAAAAGGCTTTTGTAACCCTTACCGTGTATAATCAACTCGGAGAAAAAGTTGCAACATTGGCTCATCAGGATATGGATGCAGGCACCCATTCGATTTCGTGGAATGCAGGCAATATTAATTCAGGCATCTATTTCTATGAAATAAAAGCAGGCACCTTTAAATCAGTTAAAAAACTAATGCTTTTGAAATAATTCTAACAGGGCATTAACGGATTGAAAAATTGTTAATGCCCAATTTTTTTAATACCGGCAAAATCATTTCATATATTGTAAAAAGTCACCGTCAACAATCAACAGCCTTACACCATTTTCTGAAATCGATCGGTGAGAGCTCAACTCGTCCGAAACAACATACGTATCGCCTGCTTTTAATGTAAAATGGCTTCCATCATGCAATTCAGAAATAAACTCACCGCTCAGGCAGTGAACGATATGCCCCTTGCTGCACCAATGGTCGGCAAGATAGCCCTTAGAATATTCAACGATTCGTAACCGCAATCCGGTGAATTGTATTGTCTGCCAGTAAGCAATCCCTGTTTCACCCGGGTGCTCTATTTTCGGTACTGTACTCCAATCAATAGTTTCAAAAGGTATGTTTGCATTTTGCATAATTTATTTTTCCTTATTAGTGGTTATCGTAAATTGCTGATGACATCTTTGTTCCAATTGCATATATTCTATCGACCGGAAATTCGAAAGCATAGGGAGGCCGGGTATGAGTATATTCCCCGTAAAAATTGTTTTCTATCATTAAATGAGAAATCTCTTCTTCTGTAAAATTTGAGAAATAAACTTTATTACCTTCATACCAGGCATCATCAATAATGCCTTCACTTTCTCCCTTTTTAACGGCAATTAACAGCTTCCCCCCTATTGTAAGGATACGGTTAAACTCTGCAAATATTTTGGTAACCTGCGCTTTTGGTGTGTAGATGATTGAGTGGAATGCAATAATACCTGAGAAAGTTCCTGCAGCAAAATCTGTTTGCATTATATCTTGGATCGAAAGATTCATTGAAGGATTATATGATGCAGCCATTTGTATGCACTTTTCCGAAATGTCAATCCCGGTTACAGAGTGACCCTTTTCAAACAAATACCTGCCATATTGTGCAGAAGGGCCGCAACCTGCGTCACAAATAGCCGAGCCGTGAGGCAGCATATCAGAAAAAGAATCTAACAATAACCGGTCAAATTCTTTTTGATATACCTCATCTTTAAAGCTTTCATGATACTTCACTGCTGTACTGTTGTAAGCTGCCTTAGTTAGTTCTTTTATTTTCTCAAGGGGCATTTTCTCCATAACATAGTCCGGGATTTACTTTGTAATCGCAAAGTGGGTATTAACTGCAACATTCCCTTTAATCATTGCCCAAACCGGGCAGTATGTTTCCTCTGACATTTGCAAAGCTTTTTGCAGGTCATCAACAGTTGTATCAACCGAATTGAGAAGGATAGTAATAAAAATTGTTTCAAACCCGGTAGGATGTTCCTGCCGCCGGATTCCTCTGGCGTTAATTTCGCAGCCTGTTACTGATTTCCGCATCTTCCTTAAAATGGTCAGAATTGCACTCCCGATGTAGGAAGTTAAACTGAGCAGCAATAATTCGAGTTAAGTATAACCGAGATTGTCACCTAAGGTCGGTGTATAATCGATAGAGATCGGTTCACCACAGCCAGTTGTACCGGTAAAATGCAATTTGTTGTTTATCAAGCGAATTGAAGTTTGCAATTCTTTGGATTTGTCAATTGAAATACTTGAACTATCCACCATACTATTTCCGAAGATTGATGATTATAATATTGTATAACAAAGCAATTTTAAAATTATGCAAAAATATTAGAACGGTAAAACCTGATTAAAAAAACAGATGACTGTATGAAGTAAGCCAAAATATATTCGAATTTATTAGAGCCGCGAACCGATTATCCTTGTTATATAATTATCGATTGACTACATTAATGAGTGAATGAATATCTCTCCATTGTTACAAAAGGAAACTACGATGAGTAAGTCTCAAGACAGCAAAAAATCGACAAAAAAAGAACCTGCAAAATCCATGAAGGAAAAAAAGGCAGCTAAAAATGATAAAAAAAACGCAAAGAAAGATCAGGGCTTATTATCCAAATAATCCCTGAGGATTTTTTCTTTATATATCCTTACATTTTGTACGGGAACCAGTTTTATCGATGCGGAATAAAAAATCTATTATTCCGCAGGTGAGAGTTATTTTAAATAACCAACCCACCCTACCTCGGACTTTATATCTTCTCTCCTTTTTCTACAGTTTGAAATTTTTCCTTTCCTAATAATTATCGTCTTCAATTGTAAGTACATTCCGGTTTTGAAAAATAAACACGAAACCAAGATTTCGATTTTTCAAAACTAAGTATTTATATGTGGAACCCATTTTACATCAAAAATTTAAAATAGAAAAGGCGGCTGAACAGCCGCCTTGCAATTGTAGAGAACTGACTCCGGTGCAAATCTTATTTTACTAAGAGCAGTTTTTTAACAGAAGAGTATTTTCCAGTTCGTAATTCGCAGAAATAAACGCCTGTAGCAAAATTACCCGCATTCCATTTAACAGTATGATACCCAACTTCCTTTTCCGCGTTTACAAGTGATGCGATTTGCTCACCCGAACGGTTATACACCGTCAATGTAACTTTTGCCCGTTCAGTTAAACCATACTCAATAGTTGTACTTGGATTGAAAGGATTAGGATAATTACTCAAAGTCATTTGATAATTATTGACAGGACCGTTTTCGATGGCGATTGCATTTAACACGTTTTTTGTGCCGTTAAAATCAATCTGAACTAACCTGTACCATATTTTCTGATTCGGTGAAACTTCTTTTATCGTGTACTGATAATCATGACCCGTTCAATAGTAAAACCTTGGTTGTTCATTTCACTTTTGGTTGACCATTGCAATACATTTGCTCCATTAAAATAAGTGCCCGTAAAAGAGACAAGCTCAACGGGTAAACCTCCCTGAATTATAGTCACTTTAAATTTTGGTCCATAATTCCACTCATCAAGTTCGGAAGGTTCACCATCGTAATTACAGCTAATACCGCATGAATAGATCGTATCTTCCGATTTATCCAATGGGGCAGTGTACTTAAAATACCAATGAATAGTATCATGAACAGTTGGGAAAACCAAAGGAATCCGCTGTGTAATTTCGTTATCTAGTAACACAGAAATAGTGTCCATTATTTGCAAGGTACCAAAACGGGTAGCAATGTTGTACCCGCCCGCAAGTGCTGGACCCTTGGCGAGATACATCGCGTAAATACCACTCTGCCCGGCACGAAGTGTGTCAGGCCCCTTTACCTTTACCTCTACCCAAGGACTGCGGATAACAGTGTGACAAACACATCCGTCACCATTCAATTCCGTGCAAAACACTTTCTTTGTTGTTTTCGGTGAATCCCATGCAGTAAATACGAACATGGCAAACAAGGATAGCAATAGGGCATTAATGAGATACGGTTTTTTAATTTTATTCGTTTGCAAAATACTTTTACCTTTTACTTCTGCAGTAATAGTTTGCCGCTCTCAAATTGTGGCTTCTGGCCTGCCTGAGTGAAACGCATCTGATAATAATAAATACCGCTTGGCTTGTCAGTAAAATTCAAGTCGAATGCATATTCTCCGGCAGATGATGCTGTGAATTCGCGGCTCACCATCAATTCTCCGAGTGCATTGTAAACATGGATGACTGCAAGTCCGGCCGTGCTGGCATAGAACTGCAATTTTGTGGATGGATTAAACGGAATCGGGAATGCTGAGATTCTCAGTTCTTTGTTCTCAGAAAGTATATTGGTTTTTTCCGGTGCAGAAACTATTGTGCTTCCATCCATTAAATTTGCCCGAACCGTTACAAAAACGCTGCCTGTTTCTTTAAGCCTAACTGAATATTCATCATTCTTTGCAAGGTTCAATTTCGCTGAGGCATCAATGCTTTTAACAACCGAATAGTCAACACCGTTTTTACTGACAAGAATTTCAAATGATTTTACATCAGACGGCCGGGTTATTTTCCAATTAACAATTGTGATATTACCGGCGTTATGCAATGTTACATTGTATATCTTCGGCCTTTCACCTTTAATATCCTTCAGCTTGTAAAAGCCGGTTGACTGAGCCGCGTAGATATTACTGGCATTTACATAATAGATTGAATAATTACTGCCATTAATGCTGGTTTGTGTCCAGGTTACACCGCCATCTCTGGATATATAGGCAATGTTTCCGGAATACTTCGCAGTAAAAACAAAATTAGGATTGTCGTTGGCAACATCTACACCCCACATATTTTGACCGCTAAAATATGGTAACGCTGCCCAAGTGTTTCCGTAGTCGGTTGAGCGCAACAGTCCACCACCGCCGCCCCACCGTGTAGCATAACAAACCGAACCTTGTTGGCGGGAAATAGCAATCGTTGGTATTTCGCCGGAAGTTGTGAACTTTGTCTGCCAGGTTGCACCATAATCAGAACTTCTAAAAATTCCTGTTGTATTATCACCCACTAAAATAATGTTTGAAGAATCAGGAAAAACTTCAATGTCGCATGGTGAGCCGAAATTGGTTGGCGTTGAAACCGTCCGCCAAGTTGAACCAAAATCCCCCGATACCATGAAATTGTTTCCGCTCATCGTGTAAATTGTATCAGGGTGTTTCGGGTCAGGAGTCATTGGAATGCCAAAATACGAAAAAGTTAAACTATTGGCACTCACCACCCAACTTTGCCCGCTGTTGGTGGTTTTAACAATTTGATCTGAAGAGGAACCTTTTATTGCAACAAGCAAAGTCGCCGGATCTTTTTGCTGTACGATGATGTTTTTAATTTTAGTTGCATTAGGTATGGAAACGCCAAAACTTGTAAAACTCTCGCCGGAGTTAGTACTTTTATAAACTTGGCCGTTCGATCCGTAATAGACTATTTGCTGATTTCTGGAATCGATTGCGATAGGGTTACCAAGACTACTGCCTGACTGTTTTAACTCCCAAATGTACGACTGCGCGAAAATTATGGAGGAAAAACATAAAATTGCCAATAATTTTTTCATTGACTGCTCTCTTATTAATAATTTGGGTGGATTATAGGTTCACACTGATTCTAAAACTAAAATAATTGTTAATTAGTTCCCAAACATTAAGTAATAATGGAAAAGAGAATAGGCTATACCTTTTTTATTAGTTATAGAACCTGAATTACATAAAATTCTTTACTTTTCCGTTTATTTTATTCAAAAAACGGTTATTAAGCTTAGAATTTCCGGTAGTTTTAACAATAACAATACTTAATTAATTAACCGGTTATGAATATGTAAATATCTTCCCTATTCTCTCAAATCAGGCTGAAATACTGCATTGTGGTTCTCTTTTCTGAGAAAATCCCGCGAGCAAAATACTCTAAACTATCAATAATCGTCAAAATTTGTTAAAAATGAAGTTTTTTTACAAAACATTCAAAAGGCATAAAATTTGCAGTTCAAAAGCGATTTTTAGATTAGTATCTTTTTATAGAGGACTTAATGAGCTTTAACAGCATTGTTTTAGTGAAGCAAGTACCCGATACAGCAAATATATCGGGACAAGTAATGAAGGACGACGGCACGGTTAACCGGGCCCTGTTACCTGCAATATTCAATCACGAAGACCGGATCGCACTCGAATTTGCATTACAAGTGCGCGATAATTACGGCGGCACTGTAACCGTTATAACCATGGGGCCCCCTAGAGCATCTGATGTTTTACGGGAATGCTTATTTATGGGTGCGGATGAAGCATACCTTATCAGTGACAGAAAATTCGCCGGGGCGGATACTCTGGCAACTTCGTATGTTTTATCCGAAGCAATTAAAAAAATGGGAAACTTTGATATTATTTTTGGGGGCAGGCAAGCCATTGACGGTGATACGGCACAGGTTGGACCGCAAACTGCCGAGAAACTGAATATCCCGCAAGTTACTTATGCGATGTCGATCGAAGGGTTAAACAAAGACAGTATTACCATTAAAAGAAAAATTGAAGGCGGGTACGAAGTTTTACAGGCAAAACTTCCGGTTTTGGTTACCGTACTAAAAGATGCAGCGTTTCCACGTCCGTTTAAAGCAAAGCGTGTAATGGCTTATAAAAATGCTAAAACTTTGCTTGAACTGGAAAAACTGGTGGAAGGTAATTCCCTGCTCTACATCGATCAGTTAAAGGATGAGTATATCCAAAAACATATCTACATTAAAACACTCACCATGGACGATTTACAGCTTGAAGTTGAGCGTTGCGGTGTTGCTGGATCCCCGACAAAAGTGCACAAAGTTGAATCAGTGGTGTTGGGTGCTGGGACACATGAAATGATTGAACCGAATAAAGACGGACTCAATCTCCTTATTGACAAACTAATGGAAGACCATATATTCGGGTAAGATCATGATACAAAGAAACAAAGAAGTCTGGATTTTTATTGAACAACGGAATGGCAAGGCTGCTGATGTGAGTCTGGAACTGCTTTCAAAAGGCAGAAAACTGGCAGCTGAAATTAATGGAACTTTAAAATCTGTTGTCATTGGACACAATGTCTCAGATTTGGCAAAGGAAACATTTAGATTCGGGGCACAGGAAGCTTTAGTATTTGATCATCCTGCATTGGAACATTACCGCACAATGCCATATAGCAAAATACTGAATACTTTGGTTGATGAGCATAAACCCGCGATATTTCTGTTTGGAGCAAAAAGCGGGCTTACAGCTGATTGTACTGATCTACAGATCAGTGATGTGAAATATCTGCGGAATGAATACAAAGATCTTTTGCTGCAGATCCGCCCCGCGTTTGGCGGTAATATTATTGCCACCATCATAGCCCCGGATGTTGCAACACAAATGGCAACTGTCCGCGAAGGTGTAATGAGGCTGGAGCCACTCGATGTTCCTGCAGAAGGAAAAATCACCAATATTCCTTTTGAACTAACCCCATTTGATGAAATAGTTACCATTATTGAGCAACACCGAGAAGAAAATAAAGTAAACCTGAAGGCTGCACCGATAATAGTTTCAGGTGGGTATGGGCTTGGTTCAAAAGAAAATTTTATGCACCTTCATGAATTAGCAGCAGTTCTTGGCGGCGAAGTTGCCGGGAGCCGTGCAGCTGTTGATGCGGGATTTATTACTTCCGACCGTCAGGTCGGTCAGACTGGTGTAACCGTCCGTCCAAAATTGTACATTGCCGTTGGTATCTCCGGTGCTATTCAACACCGGGCAGGTATGCATGAATCCAACAAAATTATTGCTATTAATAATGACCCCGAAGCACCGATTTTTTCGGTGGCACATTATGGCATCGTGGGAGATGCAGCACAGATAGTTCCCATGTTTATAAACGTCTTTAAGCAAAAACTGAGATAACACCATGGCTAATTTTTTTACGGATAACCCTGATTTATTATACCAGTTTGAAAAATTGGATTTAGATGAAATTGTCCATTTAACTGAAAACGATTTTCATGAAGCCGAGCAGTATCCCTATGCACCGGTTAACTACGAAGACGCGAAAGAAAATTATTTTAAAGTTCTTGAAATTGTTGGTGATATTGCCGCAAATTTTATTGCACCTAATGCAGCCTCGGTTGATGAAGAAGGGGCAATATTCGAAAACGGCAAAGTTCATTATGCCAAGGGTACAAAGGCTGCACTGGATATTCTTTCGCAGGCAGAACTCATGGGAATGATACTTCCAAGAAAATACGGCGGCTTGAATTTCCCAACTACCATCTATATGATGGCAGTTGAACTTATTTCCCGCGCAGATGCCTCATTAATGAATCTGTTCGGCTTGCAGGACATTGGCAAAACAATTGCACAATTTTCTGATGAAATACAAAAAGAAGAATATCTTTCCGGTTTTGCTTCCGGAAAATACACCGGCGCGATGGCTCTTACCGAACCGGATGCGGGATCTGATTTACAGGCAGTTAAATTAACAGCGTATCAGGATGAAAACGGGAAATGGTTTTTGCGCGGCGTTAAAAGGTTTATTACCAACGGTAATGGTGAAGTGCTTTTAGTATTGGCAAGAACCGAAAGCGGAACAAAGGATGCCCGCGGTTTAAGTATGCTTGTTTGTTATGGCGATGAGACCGTGAAGGTTCGCCGTATTGAGCATAAACTTGGCATACACGGCAGCCCGACATGTGAATTACAGTTTAACGATACCCCCGCGCAATTGGTAGGGCAGCGGCGTTTTGGTTTATTAAAATATGTTATTTATTTAATGAACCGTGCGCGTGTTGGCATTGGTGCTCAGTCTCTCGGTATCTCGCAGGCATGCTATGATGAAGCATTAAAATATGCAAAAGCACGCGAACAATTCGGACAGAGTATCTACCATCTGCCCGTTATTGCAAATATGCTTATTGACATGAAGGTAACACTTGAAGCACAACGGTCTTTGTTCTACAAAACCTGTACGTGGTTAGACAAAAAAGAACTATACGAAGAATTGATTGAAAAGCTGAAAGCCGAGAAGAAACCGTTCACCGAAGTTAATGATAAACTAAAGGAAGCCGCACGGGTGCTTGCATTCCTTACTCCATTAGCAAAATATCTGCTTTCCGAATCATCCAATAAAATTGCGTACGATGCCCTGCAAATACATGGCGGCACAGGCTACATGAAAGAATTCCCTATCGAACGGCTTTCGCGCGATGCCCGAATAACCAATATTTATGAAGGCACTTCGCAGATGCAAATAGTTGCTGCTGCAGGTGGAGTGGTTAATGACGTACTTGCTGAATACATGAAACAACTTGATGCACTTGAATACAAAGGCAATTTGCAGAACCTTCTGGCCAATGTCCGTGAAATGCGGGGTATATTTGATGAATGCCTCAAGTACGTGAAAGATAAAAAGGATGCAGGCTTTCAGGATATCGCTGCAAAAAACTTGGTCGAGCTATACGGATCTGTTTATATCAGTTATCTGTTACTGAGTGAAGCCAATATTACCGGTAGTAAATTATTGATTACTAAACGGTATATTCTTAATTCACTTTCACAGGCAATGGCTCACAAGGAAATGATTAAAGCAGAGGCATACGCTGATTTTATCCATGCTGACACGATTCTTAAGTAGTTTACAAAGGCATCCTTAAGGATGCCTTTCAATTTAGTTTTATAAACGTATATTAAACCGGAGTACAATATGAGAAAACTTAAAAAAACCATTTACCGATTCTTTGATGATCATGAAGAAAAGCATTATGTGCTTTGCTCCTTGGATCACAAGGTGCTTGAGGCGTTGATTGAAAAGTACAAATCACGCAAAGATAAAGTCTATGCAAAAGATTTTGTCACCTATCTTAAACGGCATGACAAGGAAGCAGAAGAAGTAATTGTAAAAGATTTTTATTTCTAAGCAAAAAAACCGGCAACTACAGAAAAAGTAATTGCCGGTTTTTTGTAAAAATGGCTATTATGCTGATGTTATTTTAAATTCTGAATTCTGAGCCTCTTTTTCAGTTGTCCGGATACTGCTTAAAATCATTATCCGTACATCTATCAATTCATCCTTCAAGTGCAGCAGTTTTTCTTT
>JACPGF010000314.1 GCA_016182615.1 Ignavibacteriales bacterium | reverse complement strand
TTCTGTCTCCAGGGGAAATTCCTGTCCTCCATTCCAGTTCGCCGATCCCGGACTCAGGGTCTCCAGTGAAAATACATCTCCCTGCTTGTGTATAAACTTTTCCTAACGTATCCAACCCATCCCAACTTTTACCCGACATAATATTGTACATCTCTTTAGCCCCCCTGTAATTACCTTGATAGGGATCCGGATAGTAGCTTGAGCCACCAAGAAAATAACCCATAGCTGTCAAAGGCAGGTTGGTTTTCCCTTTTCTCCAACTCCTGTTCGTAATTGCACTATCTGGTAAATTACGCCTCGATATAACAGGATAATTTATTTTGTCGTACATAACCATCGGACCTTGTAATAAAACATACCCAACTGCTGGCGGCCTTTCACCATACCCGTAAATCATGTCGTCATTATTATCACCGTTATAACAGTATATCATATTGCCAATGGTATCACTTCCAACAAAATCATCACTAGGATTCCCCAAATCGGGATCGGACCATATCGAAAAGTAACCGTCTTTAAGGTTCTTGATTCCTTTATTTATAATTACATATTTCTTGAATAAAGCATCACTGAGTAAAGCTGATGACTTAAAAGCAAATATTGTGGTCTGAATTTCAAGCCCCATCGGTTTGGACCCATATAAGAATAAACTCCTTGCCGTGTCCATATCATTTACAACAAACCAGTTTACTTCGTCTCCCAAAAACTCCGGTATGTCTTTCCCCCTCGTAAATATTCTGTCGCCATCAACATCTACCCATGGTGCTCCATCGGTAACAGGCCAATTATTATAGTCAAATTCTAAGCGGCTGCGCTCGGGCCCGGCGGGTAATTTGTCCCAATCTTTACGGATCTTCCAGATTTTATATTCCGGCTTTTTAGGGTCATCCGGTTTTTTATCCGGCATTATTTTCCCGGCCTGCAAAGCGGTGCGAAAGGCATTACCTGTTACAAAAACTGAATCTTTAACTTTGAATCCAAGCAAAACTCCGTCTAAAAAAATAGCCGTTTTAGTGTAATGCATATCTTCACTCCAGTACAAACCGGGCGAGCTGCTGGAGCGGTTATATGAGCCAATGCCATTGTTGTAAAATATCATTTTTATCCGGTTGAGTGCAATCTGGTCTTCTGTATCATTGGTCAATATTTTCCCGTGCAAGTTCTTCGGATCATCAGAAGCTTGCATTACACCTGAAAAAAGAAATAAAAAGAAGAGGACAACAACAATCAAAACGATTTTTCTTTCACGAAACACCCAAATACAACTGATACAAATATTTCGCATTTATACATTGATAAGTTCAAAGAACTTCTAAAATGAATTTAATAAAAAAAGTAAGTAAAGTCAATTTTGCAGTATCTCTGAATTATACTAGAGGAGCTAGGGTGGCGAGCAAGTTATCAGTAGAAATGGAATGGACGGCGATTAGTATTTTACAGAACTCAAACAATAATTCAACATTTCCTGCCTTTCATTCTACATTTTACATTCTACATTAAAAAAAGGCGGCAGACAAAAATCTACCGCCTTTTTAAAGTTTAGTCACTACTAATTAGAATCCGAGGCTAACAGTAAACAAGTGGTTAGCATCGAAGTATTTTGCATGACGGTATGCATAATCAACATGTATTTTCAATTCAGCATCAAATGTAACTCCGGCACCAAAAGTAGCACCGAACAATACATCATCATCTGAACTTGTCTGTTGAACAGCAGAGTAACCAACGCGAGCGTGGAACATCTTCATGAAATTAACTTCAGCACCAACTTTTGCTTCATCAAACGAATAAATATTATCCTGGAATGTTGCAGCAAATAATCCATCTAAATCCTGTGTCAGAACGCTCTTGTAAGCTAATCCGATTTCAAATTGAGACGGCATATCAAATTTTGCGGCATCAATCGTATAATATGTTTCACCTCTTGTAGCAGCCGATTCAGTAGCTGATCTGAGAAGACCTGCACCAGTAAATTTTGACTGTGCGCCAAAATTCTTTAATGCTACGCCCAATTCTAAGCCATCGACTCCCGCAAAATTGATGTACTGTACGCCAGCATCAATACAAAAAGCGGTAGCAGAGACTCTGTCGATTTCTTCACTAACCAACTTCAATGTCGTACCGATGCGAATTCTGTCAGTGAGGAAGTTCGCATACGTTAGTGCAATTGTCATGTAATTAGGAGAAAATGTAGAACCATCACCTTGAGGATTATCTACGGTAGTAATAGGAATTTTTCCGAAGTCAAGTGATTTAATACTCAAAGCGAATGCGCCAAGAGCATCAAAATTACTCGAAACTGCCGCATAAGAAATTCCTATATCTGCAATATAGTTCATATGTGAAAATTGCGCTTCGACTTTATTATCCGCCTGTATTAAACCGGCAGGATTATAGAATAGAGCATCAATACCGTTAAGACCTGCTGTATAACTGCCACTCAACGCGAGTCCACGGGCACCAACAGGAATCAATAATTCCTGAACACCCGCCGTACCGTTTCTCTTACCGCCGCCGGCTAATACATCAGTAAACACACTTGATGCAACTATAAAGATTGCTGTTATTATAATCAATGATCTTGTCATTTTTCCTGTCTCCGATATTTAAATATTGAGAGATAGCCCACCATTATAGGCGATCTATGTAAGGTGTTTCTTGAATGATTGCCAGTTTAAGAATCTTTGAACCAACGCCGGGTATATCGATATAAGCTATGAACATACCGCTGGCAACTGGTACAGCGTCTTTATTTAGCAAGTCCCAATCTTCAAACTGGGATATAGCACCTTGGCGCTCAATACGTCTGATTAACACTCCACCCAATGAATAGATTCTGATCGTACATGTAGGAGGCAGATTTGTAAAACGAACAAACCGCTGATATTTATCTAATTCAATTGAGTGTGCACCGTAATAAGGATTTGGATATACACTGATATTATTAATGTCAGCTTTAGCAACTTCCTTATTATTTATTAAAGGTTTTTCTGCAGTAAATGTATACTTCGCAGTGTTTTGAATACCTTTCCATTGCGAAACCTTAAGAACAGTTCCTGGTTTAGGAAATTGTTCGGAAGCGTTCGCAAAAATAGTAAACCTTGTTCTGTAATTGGTTTCCAATGTAGTACCAATTGATGAAGGAATTGGACTGACATAATTGGCATTGTTCAAAGGTGGGAAGGCCACTATTTCCTCGTAAGCAAGCCTATTATGCTCCAAACGAATTTCATCGTACCAATTCCAACCCCATGAAGAATCTAAGTTATAGGTCAGCTTACCATCAAATGCTTTTAAATACATTCTTTTATCATCAGCCGGGGTCGAAGGATCATTAATTGCCCAGACACTTAAGGGAATTTTATTCTTCCCAACTAATGATGAAGGGCTTAATAAACGACCGGCTAACCCGACAATTTTACTGAAAGGATAAAATTGACTGTAATTTGAATCTGCTGCCTCAAAACGGATTTCGATATCTGAACTGCCGATACCACGTTTATAATTCAATCCTTGTAATCCCATCGAAGCATTTTCCCACCTTCCTTCAGTGGCAATTAATGTTGAATCGAAAACATCAATCCACCAGCCTCTTGACGATGAAATACTTGAAGCACCAAAGACATTGATTCCTTCACGCGGGACACCAGCAACAACGTTTCCAACGCCATTTACCGGAATACCAGCATCCTTGACCATTACCAACTCTTTAACTTTTCTAAAGAGCAGACCGGGATTGACGACTTTGACAATAAAGCCATCAACCATTTTTGCATCGAGTAAATAGTCCACGTCAGTAACAACTGTATCACATTGCAGACTATCGAGAAGAACGATATTTTTAGTAACATTCGTTAGTTTCCAGCGCATTGCTGTACCGGTGCCGAAAAATGAAACTTCATATTTGTCACCGGTGAGTTTTGTCGGATCGACAACAAATGTATTCACTATACCGTCATTATTTTCAGATTTAGAAATACTAAAGGATTGCCCGAATTTAACAGGGTATTGATCGCCTACCGTCATAGATTGAGGTTGAACTGCAAATATTTCAGGAACGGATTTCATAACTTTTACAGTTGCGTTGGCATTGTAAGCATATGCAACAACACCAAAATAATATGGCGAACCATTATGTAATGAACGTCCCGTCAGTTTGTCGGTCGAAATCTCAATTATTCTTTTAATGCCGGAATTAGTGCCGAAAACAACCGGATAATTAACTTTATACCCGTTAATTTTAACAGGATCCCAGATTTCACCCAGTGTATTGTTCGAATCATATGTGGCAATTAGTTGAGGATTGGTTCCTTTTGCATCTTTATATTGATATACTTCATAGCCCTCAAATCGAAAAGTTTTATCCATTAATGAATCACCAACAATGAGCTGATCGACTTTACTATATCCTTCAACTTCAGATTCTTTATCCCAGTAAAGGATGATTTTTTTATCTTCCGGAATCGAGAAAACCTTTGGTGAGGTGATATTAGGTATTAATTCAAAGTTAATATCATAAGCCGCCTGTGCGCTTTGAACTACATCTTTTAACACTTTTACCGAATTAAGATTATCTGCTCCTTGTGCCAACACGATTCCGATTACCACTTCTTGTGTATCACCGGGATTCATGTTAAAAGGGCCAGCGGAAAGATTAATACGTCGATCACCTGGAGCTAAACCACCTTTTTTTTCTGTCCAGCCTGTACCATTAACAGGGTCTCCTGAGAGGCAATAGTTAGCAGCGACAGGTGGAGTTACAGTCGGATCCATAAACAAATTTCCATTCCATAACTTACTAGTCATGTAATTGTAAAACTGTGTGGATCCTTCGGGTTTTCCTTGCACAGGATCAGTATAAATTGAACTTCCGTTAATAAAAAAGCTAAAACTGGTCATAGGAATATTTGTTTTATTTTTATACCATTTCCAGTTGAACTTGGCACTATCAGGCAATCCTTTTGCAGTAATAATCGGATAGGCTACTTTATCGTACGGAATCATAGGTCCTTGAAAAAAAACATATGCAACCGCGGGTGGTTTCCTGCCGTATCCATTGGCTCCAGCATCGTCACCATCTCCATTGTATGTGTATCCGATTTTAAGAAGTGTATCGCAGCCAACCCAGTCATCACCGGCATCACCAAGATCGGGGTCAGACCATTGACAAAGATATACATCTTTCAGATTTTTATTGCCTTTATTTATAATAACATATTTTTTGAAAACCATATCGCCAAGAGAACCGTCTTTTTTAAATCCAAAAATTGTGTTTTGAATTTCAAGTCCCATTGGTTGTGTTCCATAAAGAAATGTTGTCCGCGAAGCATCCATATCGTTCGCAACAAACCAATCTACTTCATCACCAATAAAAAATGGTTTATCAATTCCCGGAGAATACTTTCCATTCGTATCAACATCAACGTATGGTGCACCATCATCCATCGGCCATTCATTATAGTCCTTTTCAAGACGTGATTTTAACTCACCAGGTTCAAGCTTTTCCCAACCTTTACGAATTTTATAAATCCTGTACTTTGGGTTAATTGCAAGGTCAGCTTTCCCGTTTGGAAGAATTTTACCAGCTTGCAAGCCTGTCCGGTAAGCACTTCCGCCAACGCGGATTTCTGTTCCAACAACTGCACCTATCAATAAGCCATCCTGAAAGATAGCAGTTTGATAGGCTTGGTCTCCTCCCGGCCAATACAACCCGGAAGAGCTACCAGCGCGGTTATATGAACCGATGCCGTTATTGTAGAACATCATTCTAATTTGGTTTATTGATATTTGATCCTGAACATCATTTGTTGAAATTTTCTCAACTTTTTTATCCTTGTCCTTGTCTTCAGCATATGCGACGTGAACTAAAGATAGGAGCAATGATGCTGCCAGAATTATAAATACTTTATTAATAAGTCTATTCATATTAAAACTCCTGTATCATCCGATTAATAATCAATTTTGAAACCTAAGCGAATCTGACGTGGAGTTCCGTATGGATCTACTCCGGTCCCATCAACTGTAGTAACACCATTGGTATTGTTAAACGCATTATACAATTTAACATAATTATTAGCGTACTGTTGACCATGGGCAGCGTAGGCAGCTACAATAGCTTTACCTTCATCAGTTTCAAGATATCCGTTGTTTGTTGAACCTGTCTGCATTTGAACATTTATAATATTCTTTGAATCAAGTATATTTAAGACTAACAAGTAAATGTTCGTTTTCAAACCAAGTACATCAAAACTTTTGTCAACACGTAAATCAAGTTGAAAATTCCAGGGAGTCGTTGAGGTGTTATACGATTCCTGAGGAACACGTGTATTGTCAAAACCACTCACCTTTGTGAAGTTGTGGCCGCTGTTATATTGGAACAAAAGATTTAGACCTGAATTCTGTACCCAATCCGGACCGTCATCACCAATAAACCGGTAATCTATGTTGATAGATCCGCGATGAGATTGGTTAAAGTCCAACGGTGAAACATTCTGCGGAAAGTAGGCAGTAGGCCTTGGAGATTGCCAAATTGCCCTAAAACCGCTAGCAGAGGCTGAACCTGTACCCTGTGCGTCACTGAAAGTATAATTAACAGAAGCTGTTACCCGCTCAGTTCTGCGCACATCAATCTTCAATTCAAAACCTTTTGTCGTCGAGAAGTCACCATTTGCAAAATAGTAGTAAGCACCATGGGTCGCATCATCAGCATTTGGCTGCTGTCTAATTTGAATTTGATCTTTTATGTCTTTGTAAAAACCAGTAATATCCACAGCCACATTTTCTGTTAACTGCTGCGAAAATCCCAGATCGTATTGCGTTGTTCTTTCCGGACGTAAACCGAATCCAACAGGAGCGGATATTGCATATCCACCTTTTATGTTGTCCGATACAAGAACAAGACCCTGATAAATGTCACGTAAGCGGGTTTGCTGCACAAATTTTCCATATTGTGCATGGAATTTGGCTTTGTCCGTCAAACTGAATGAAAATCCCAAACGAGGACTTATTTTCCAAAGCCTTTCATACTTGATTCGTCTATTAGTCCATTTGCATCATACTGGACTCTTGATGGATCGTTAAATTCCTTACTATCGGTAACAATTCCATCCAGGCGCAGACCGGCATTAATAACCAAATCACTAAACTCTAATTTATCCTGTATATAGGCACCAAAAAACTGGGGATGTTTCGGAGCATAAATGCCACTCTCATCCGTTAGATTACCATATATATCATATCCATAATTATCAACTCTTTCATACCATTGCGCAACTGGTGCATCTGGATTATTGGTAACAAACGTTCTTAAATCGAATGCACTGGCGAATGAATATCTACGGATAGTGTGATAGGTATATTCAAAACCTGTTTTTACTTCATTTTGCTTATTTAATTGCCAAAAAACATCAACTTTTACCGTGTAATTTTTATTCTTTGTTTTAGCATAACCCGATAATTGATTACCCGGTTTATTGAAGGTTTGATTGTACAAAGCATATGCCTGAACATCTCTTCCATCACCCGCGAGTAAATAGCCGTACTTATCATTTGTCAAGGAATCGCCGTAACCCAAAATATCATGTTTTATTTCTGGATCCATCGTAGCAAAGAAATCCCCATAGTAAGAAAGATTTATATCATAGTAAAGATTATTTGCCAGCATATGGTTAGCTTTAAAATTAACTGTAGTCACCGAACGTTCATTGAGTGGAACGCGATAAGAATCAAACATGGCTCCCAGCCCAGCACCGTCTCGCCATTTGTCGTATTGATACTTACCACCAAATTTGATAGTTAT
>JACPGF010000313.1 GCA_016182615.1 Ignavibacteriales bacterium | reverse complement strand
TTCCCGATAAAAGCATACCTGCCTAACTGTTCCATCAAAGGGTGCCCGACAAAATCAGCATCCACGCCAGCATTACGTTACATTGTCTCCTCGAACGGAAACACAACAAGCATTTTGCGAACCATTTCCTTTATCTTATAAATCCTGCCGCTGCGCCAAGCCCATATTTGCGGAGAGATATAATAAATAATTTTTATACCGGCTTTTTTCAAAGTTTTAGCAAAGTTCAAATTAAACCCTGGATAGTCAACCAGTAGGGCGGTTTTTATCTGTTTTTCTGCCACCAGTTGCATTAATGCCCGCTTAACTTTAAATATAAATGGCAGATGTTTTACTACTTCGGCAAAGCCAAGGAATGCCATTTTATTAATATGGTATAATGGCTTGAATCCCTGTTTTATCATCTCATCGCCGCCAATGCTAAAAAAAGCAATATCCTTCCTAAGAGCTTTCAGCTCGTGCAGAACTTCAGCGGCATGCATATCACCGGATACTTCACCGGCAATAACCAACAGGTTTTCAGTCATTGTTTTCTACGATAACCTTCTAAAAAACCACAAGAGGAAAATTGTTACCATCACAGCGGCAATTGCCTGAAACGTCCTTGATTCAGACTTTAACCCGGCTTTTAAATTATACACATCGCCCTTTACAAAGGGGATAAACCGCGGGAAAAACCGTGGCACATTTGCACAGAATTCATCATAATCCTTTCCGTATTTGCCTTTAAGAAATTTTTCTTCAGCACCAACTATTACATTGTACTGCCAAACAAAAAATAATAATGCCGCTATCTGCAGGTACGGGAATGCGGCGTTGGACATAAAACCAACACCAACATAAATAAGGATATTACCGAGATACAACGGGTTGCGGACGTATGAAAACGGACCGCTGATAACAAGATATGAACTGCCAACACCATCATTAGTTGTTCTGGTTTCACTTCCTGCCCAGCTTACACCCCAAAGCCGGATAAGTTCGCCAAGAATAACCATTAACAGCCCGCCAAGCAGGGAATATACATTCGGGTAAGCGTATAGAATCATCAATGCCACGAACGGCAGTGGTGTATAACTACGGTACTTAAAAACTTTTGCTGCAAAATCATCAGACATACTAATTATAGGCTCCTAACCAAGTTTATAAACTTCATTTCTTTTCAGAACTGCTTGATGCCTCTTCTTGGGCCACTTTTTTTGTTGCAGTTCCCGCAACCGTACCAGCACATCACCAAAGGATTTATATGGTGTATATGGTATCCTGTTTTTCTCACAAAACTTTAGCAAATCATCTTTTGCAAAAATATAATCACAAAACTGCGCGGGGCAGGTATCTGAGCTGCCATTGCCGATGTAAACAGTTATCACATCATCGGGTGTCATTTCAAGTATGTGATTCCGTTTACAATTAGCACAATCGCTGCATTCTTCATCACCGTAGGGGAATTCCGGTACTACCGCATTTGCTTTTTCAACAAGCGTGTTGGCAAATAACGTTTGCCCGGTAATTTGTTCCCTGTTGAATATCAAATTGATATAGTTATCAAACCCGTCACTAAGAACAGTTAATGGGTAATTGTTTTCCCCGGCAAAAGCAACCAAATCCTTAAAGGTTTCATCAATGGCAAAAGAATGTGCATATTCCAGAATTTGCGGCATGCTGAGACCCGGCGTTACAGCAAAAAGCTTCGTCCACCCTTCAAAGGCAGTTATTTTATGCGTCCTGATATCCATTTCAATATCATACACATCCGGATGTTTACCGTATTTTATAAATATATTGGCACCAACATCCTCGCGGGTTATGGTTCCATCAAAATCAACAAAAATATAAAACCGGTTACTTACAGGCATTTGAATGTATGTACTCAACGGGTTACCACCATTTTTTTCACTTCAACCATACTACCCGCGGTAAAGCGGTAAAAATATACACCCTCCGGCAGCTGGCGTGCATGGAAAACATATTTATTTCTTCCCTTTTGACTATCCCTCAAATAATACTCGTCAATCCTCTCGATGCGTGAATTGTATATCTCAAGGTGTACTGTCATTGCTTCCGGCAGGTAATACATGATAGTTGTGGAATCGGTAAACGGATTCGGATTATTCTGCAAAAGGATAATGTTATCACCGTATTCTTTCAGATAACTGACCTTTTGATTTTCTGACACAGATAATACACCGCCATCAGCCTGCTGTACAACACGGATAAAGTAGATACCATCTGAATCAGGTACGAATGAAAACCGGTAATCGTTCGAAGCCGAAAAAGGCTTTGCCGCAACAGAGGCAACTTCACTCCAAGATGTGTCCCTTGCTGTTTTCAGCAAAAACTTTTCAATATGATAATATTTGACATGCGTTTCATTCTGCATCCGCCAGTTTACAACAATGCTGTCTCCATTAACCTGGGCACTCACATCAGCGAACGATGAAATACCTTTTTGCTCGGCAAACAACCTCTGCCCGTAGATTACGGTTTCCAGTTTGTTACTTTCGCGGTAAATTGCAGCCACACTCTGCCGTGCATAATTAACTACTGATAAATAACTTTTATCGAATTCGCTGGAAGAAAGCATTTTAAATCCTTTTGGCCCCCATTCGTTTTTTCCGGATGAAGTGAATTTTTGTGCATAAATATCAAGATGCTTTTCACGTTCATTCCGCTCAAGCCATGTGGTATAAATGTTACCGGGCTTATCTATACAAACCGAGTAGCCAAAAATTGATAACGGGGACTTCGAAGCACTTTTCGCGGTATCCCCCCATTCTGATTTTCCATCCGAATTTATTTTTTTGAAGAAAAGGAAACGTCTCCCGCTATTTTCCTGTATCCAACTGACGACGGCACCGCTGTCCGGTGTCGGGTGCAGCTGAAATGAAACTTTACTCCCTTTAACACGGGTGCATATCCTCTGAGCTTCGGGGAGAACTTTAATTCCATCGCTGTTAAACAATTGAAAGTTAACTTCTTTGAATTTTCCTGACAACTGCCAAGCGAGCATTAACCGGTCTTTTTTAACAGGGCTCATTACATAGGAAAGGACATTCTCGCCAGCTAATGATACCTGTACCGGCTGTTTCAAATTTTCTGTCTGCTGTGTACCCATTAAGGTTTGCATCATCAGCAGGTTTTTCCCCTGCCGGGCCTCAAGCCAAAAAGCAAATACCGAACCGTCCTTATCAATACTAATTCCCGGCTCGTATTTTGGCGTTCTTGAGCTATGCAGGGCTATCCCGTCCGAAGTCGCGTTAAATTGTATTTTCTGCAGGTATAGAGTTCCTGTTTGGCTGTTTGTAAAATCTTTCCATAAGATATACGTCGAACCGTCCGGAGAAACCGCAGCCAATGGTCCCTCTTTTGAGCCGGGGAGTTCAGTTACCCTCTTACCATCAGCCTGCATGCGAACTTTGCCATCTTTGTCTATGGATTGATATAACAGCACGGAATTACTTTTTTCCTTTTGATCCTGCCAAACAATAAATGCCCCGTTATTAGGGTTTTCCAATGTAATAATATTATAAGGAGCGTAGTTATCTACGATTAACCTTTTTGCCTTTTCGGGGTTAGCTACCCACTGGCCTTGTATAAGCCCGGGAAGCAGGAGCAATCCGGCAAGCGTATAATAGTATAGTTTACGCAACAATATTCATATCCTCGTTAAAACGGACGGTGACTAATTTCGAAATGCCTTCTTCCTGCATGGTTACACCATACAATCCATCGGAGGCCTCCATGGTACGTTTATTATGGGTTACCACGATAAACTGTGTATTCTTCGAAAACTCCCTGATGATTTTTGTAAACCTGTCAATATTGGCATCATCCAACGGAGCATCAATTTCGTCAAGGATACAGAACGGGCTTGGTTTTACCAAGTAAATTGAGAAAAGTAATGCAATAGCCGTTAAGGTCTTCTCTCCACCCGAAAGTAATTCAATCGAGGTCGGGCGCTTGCCCTTCGGTTTTGCAACAATTTCTATTTTCCCTTCAAGCGGATCAGAATTTTCTTCCAGCCGCAAATCGGCTTCATCACCAGGATTGAACAGGCTCCGGAAAATATCGATAAAGTAGCCGCGGATTTTTTCAAACGTTTCCATGAATAGTAACTGCGCGGCTGTATTTATTTCATCAATGGTCTTTACAAGGTCTTTTTCGGAATTCACTAAATCATTCCGCTGCTGCAATAAAAACTCAAGCCGCTGCTTCTCTTCTTCATACTCCGAATGAGCAAGCATATAAACGGGTCCAAGATTTTTTATCTGCTGTTTTAATGAAAACACTTCATCGCTGCGCTGTTTAAAATCGAAGGTCTCAATATCTTCAAATTCTTTTAATTCCAGCTGTATCGAATAGTTTTCCTGAATGTGATTCTTCAGGTTTTCCACACGCAGGTTCACTTCATTCAGTTTTATCTCGGCCGCGTGGATTTCATTACTCAGCAGTTCACGCTGTTTGCGCAGTTCATTTATTTGCTTCTCGTTAACTTGAATAATATTTTTCGTTTCGCCATATTGTACGCTTACTATTTTTTCTTCGCTCTGCAACTTTTCACGCTGCATTTGCAGTTCGTGCAATTCAATATCCTTGTCTTCGAGAATTTCGGCCAGCGTTCTCTTTTCTTCGTTAGCATTTTCAATATCGCGCCTGCGGCGTTCGGTTGAGTTTGTAACCGTAACAATATTTTCTTCGTTACGGGTAATCGCATTCTCGAGATTCTTCTTTTCACCTACTAACCGTTCAATAGAGATATGCAGGGCGTTCAAGCGGGTAACAACACTTGAGTAATCGCTTTCCGCCTGCCTGAAACCGGTTTCCAGTTCAGCAGTTTGAGCCTTTGCTTTATTAACATCTTCACGGAAAGTTTCCAAGGAGGTTTCAAGTTTTTCACGCTCTTTATCCAACTCATTGGATTGCGTTACGATATCCTGCAACTCCTGCCTGTTTTTCTCAATATCATCAATCGCTTTTTTCTTCTCGAATTCAAACTGGGCAATTTGTTTTTCGATGTTTGCTAAATCATTTACCAGCATGCGCGATTTGTCAGCCAGCATTTTCATATCAATAGAAGCAATAGCAGTTTCCAGCGCGGTTAAACGGGCGTAAACATGATCCAGCTGCCCCTCGTGGGTAGGGATATCTGCTTTTAAGTTTTCCAGCATTTGCCGTCTGCCAAAGAGCGTCTCATCCAGTTTCGGGGCGGCACCGCCTTCTATAAGTCCATTCGCTGCAAGATAATCGCCATTGAGCGTGGTAAATGCAATCCCCTCGTATGATTCTGAAAACCGCAG
>JACPGF010000295.1 GCA_016182615.1 Ignavibacteriales bacterium | reverse complement strand
AGCATCGGACGGCCCGATAAAGAACAGGCAGAAGCACTTGACTTTATCGATCAGAACCGTGAAAACCTTTTGGATATTATGAACTCCATTTCTGAGTTTGCGCAAATTAAATCAGCAAGTACCGATCTTATTCCCGATGAAGTGAGCATTGCCTCGGTAATCGAAGATAGTATCCAAGAAGAACGGGAGGAAGGCGCCTCGCTCGGTAAAGAATTGAACGCGGGCAGAATTTCATCATCTTTACTCGTTTATACTGACAAAAACCGGCTTAAAGGTTTTATTTCACAGGCAATTAAAGTTTTATCGAGGATTACAGAAGAAAACACGGTTTATATTTCTTCGCAGCAATATGATGATGAATTTTTTATAATAACATTCAGAGACAATTATTCCCGTATATCTGAAAAACTCCTCGCTAATTTCGAAGGGTTTTTTAATGGAAAAAGCCAGATAAGCCCAAAGAATTTTCATCTTTCACGGTATAACTTTTCAAGCATGAAAGAGTTGATGAAACTACTTAAATCCGAGTATGAAGTTGTGCTTCGTTCCGGCAAACCTTACGAAATCGGGTTTAAATTTCCTATGAATCTGTTCGAGGAAAAGGCTTCCGTTAGAGAAGAAGTTGAGATTGACAATTTTCGAGGTACCCCGAAGCCATTAGCACCTACTCCTGCGTACGCGGATTCTAAATCTGGTGTAACCAAAGAAGTTATACCCGATCCGTTTAAACAAAGCTTTATCAATGAAACAGGGTATCAGCAGCATTCAGCACCATTTACTGAAACAATCCGTCCCGCGGCAAAAGCTCCCGAGCATGGGTTTGCTGCTTTTGAGTCCCCGGCAGGGAGTTTCTCTGATGATGATTTTGTAGTCCCGGTCAGTGAAAAATTTAGTTTTCAGTCAAATGCCCCTTCACAGGCGACTATTGCAAAAAAAGAATCAACATCGTACCGGGCGTTAGATTTTAATAATCCGGTTGAAGCTCCATTCACTCAACAGCCCGTTCATGTTGAACAACAACAGTTTACTCCCCCGGTATTTCAGGAACCGTCTTTCACGGTACCGGCAATGAGTCAAACTCCTGTACAAAATGTTTTCAGCCTATCAGATTTTAGTTGTCTCTATATTGAAGATCAGGTCGATTCGCAGATATTATTCAAAGTACAGATGAAAGAGTTAAGAGAAATAAGATTCGCGGTTAGCTTTGAAGAAGCCTTACCATTGTTAACTTCGTACAATTTCGATTTTATTGTTATGGATATCAACCTGCAAGGCGAGTATAACGGTCTTGATGCATTAAAAATGATTCACCAGATGCCACAGTTCTCGCATTTGCCTATAATTGCAGTAACGGCGTACGTGCTGCCTGGAGATAAAGATAAGTTTATCCTTGCAGGGTTTAATGATTTTATTTCGAAACCAATTTTCAGAGAAAAAATGATTGATTCTCTCGAAAAAATATTCAAGAAAAAAGTTAACTCATAAAATAAACATTGAAAACTATAGATCTGAGAAGCGATACGGTAACAAAACCATCGCAGGGAATGCGGAAGGCGATGTATGAGGCGGAAGTGGGAGATGATGTATTTAAGGAAGACCCAACCGTAAAAGAGCTTGAGGAATATTGTGCCGGGTTATTTGGCAAAGAAGCCGCCTTGTTTACCAGCAGCGGCGTTATGGGCAATCAGCTCTGCCTCAGGGTTCAAACCTCGCCCGGTGATGAAGTCATCTGTGAGAGAAGCGCGCATATATTCAATTATGAATCCGGGTCACCTGCAGCACTGAGCGGTATTCAAATTTACCCGGTTGAAGGGGGTCAGGGAGGGGTAATGCCTACCCAATCGGTGGAAGATGCCGTTAGGCCAAGTACGGCGTATTATATGCCGCGTACTGCCATTATTGCACTAGAGAACACGCACAACCGCGCAAGCGGTGCCGTACTCCCGCTAAAACACATACAAGAAATGCGCGGGCTTGCCAATAAATATAACTTAAAATTACATCTTGACGGAGCACGCCTTTGGAATGCATCTGCTGCAACAGGGATACCGGTTAAAGAATATGCGCAATATTTCGATACCGTTTCAGCATGTTTTTCAAAAGGGCTTGGAGCTCCTGTCGGGAGCATTATACTTGGGAGCAAGGAATTTATTAACGAAGCTTTCAGAATCCGTAAAGCGTGGGGTGGAGGGATGCGACAAACAGGAATATTAGCTGCTGCTGCTAAATATGCATTATTAAATAACTTACAGAATTTACCTTTGGATCATGAAAAGGCGAAATTTCTATTTGATGATTTGGGAGCACACCCTAAAATAAAAATGGCTTTCCCCGTACCAAACACGAATATACTCCTTTTCGAGATTGAAGGTTATACACCTGTGCAATTTATTAACAAAGTTAAAGTAAAGGGGCTTTTACTATCTCCGGGCACCAATACTAAAATTAGGGCTGTTACCCATTTAGATGTCAGTAAGCAGGATGTAATTACTGCCTCCGAAATAATTCTTAAAGCAGTTGGTTAGGGAGCATATGCTTTCTTTGGACACATTTAAACACTACATATCACTCCGGGTAAGGTTTAATGAAGTTGATATGCTGGGGGTTTGTAATAATGCCGTGTATATAAGTTTTTTTGAAGAAGGCAGGCTGCAGTATTTGAAACATTTGGGGCTTATTCCTTCCGGCGGGCTATTTAGTGACGGCTCTCTTTTTTTTATGGTGCGTAACGAAATAAACTATTTGGGGCATTCACATTATGATGACGAACTGCATATCTATAACCGGGTTTCTTATATCAAGCACTCATCGTATGGTTTCGAGCATATTGTTTTTAACAATACTTCCCAAAAGATTGTTGCAGAGGGCAGCGGTGTTATCGTGCGTGTTGACCCGGAAACCAGAAAATCTACCGCTTTGTCACAGGAGTTTTTTACCGTAGTGCAAGAATTTGAGTCAAATGTCAGGATCATCTAATTTTCGAAAAATGGATGTATCCGTTTTCTTGCGCATCGTATTGGATTACGGTCAAATTTAAAAAGCATGGATTTTTTCATTTCAAGCCGTGTAGGCATCCCTGCCAATATTTTCACCCAACTGGATTTGTTTTGTTCAAGTATATTTTTCTTTTTACTAACCGGAAATCCTCATGAAAAAGGTAATTGTTGATATTGAAACAGCTCATATTCCATTCAGTATGCTTTCTGAAAGCCAGCAGGAATATCTCATGAGGGAAGCTGATAAAATTGAAGATCCTGAATTACGGAAGCTGAAAGAAGAGGATTCAATACGGATGATGAGTTTGTACCCCTTTACCGCGAAAGTTGTTGTTATTGGTATGTACACGGTAGAAAAACAAAAAGCTTCAGTTCTGTACGAGAGTGAAACCGAAGAGGAAAAATGGACAACCGAAGACGGTAGTGACTTCACGATAAAATTGACCAGTTAATAACTTTTAACGGCAGAGGTTTTGATGTACCGTTTTTAATGCTCCGGTCTGCAATGCTCGGTATTAAACCTAGTAAAAACTTTATGGGCTACCGCTATGATGCTACCCGGCATATAGACTTGCTGGAACAATTATCTTACTACAAGGTTTTTAAATCGTTCAATTTGGATTTTTACTGCCACGCCTTTGGAATTGAATCACCCAAGACCAAGGGTGTAACAGGCATGGAAGTGCAGGGATTATACGAAGCTGGCAGAATTAAAGAAGTTGCCAGTTACTGCGCTCGTGATATATATGCCACATACCTGCTTTATAAAAAATGGGATGAATATCTGCGGTTTTAATAAAAATAGCTGTAAAAAAATTCCACTGCCATTTCCAAAAAAGAACTAAAATACCCGTTAGTCCATTCTAAATTCTGAAATGTAGATTTATCATTAGTCAATTTTAATTTTCCCAGTATTAATTTTATATTGCGAGTACTGTATTTGAATTGACCCCTTTGTCAGTTTGTTTCGCTTAGCGGGTTTCCTGTCGTCGTCCTGCTGCCCGGTAAAAGATTTTGGAATATTCGTTTTGTTAATGTCAAACAAGAATTTCATTTCAGACGGGAGAGGATAACTTTTTACCATATCATCTGCATAACTGAGCATAATGGTAAAAGTGCCGCTGTTTCTTGTAGTTGATTCAACTTTCCTGATGATTTCCGAGGATTTATCAATCCACAGGGTTGACAAGAGAACATCTGCTGTATTTCCCATGGGCACAACTTTTATTACAAGGCACTCGTGGTTTTCATATGTCTCATTCCGCTCAAAAAAAGCAGCATATTCGGATTTGAGTAATGACATCGGTGAAAAATTCAATCCCTGCTTTGGGAGCATCGCGAACCCCTCGCTGTTTATTTTTACTTTGTCAGGAGCTAAAAACAACAACTCTGCCTCAGTTTCAGGTACCTTCAGAAAGTCAACATCAATTTTAATTTTAACATGCACCGAGTAGTCTTTAACCCTTGCAAAGTTTTTCTTTACCCGCTCAAGCACTTTATTGGCATCCGTGCTTTGAGCAGACAATTGCAATACAAGCAGTGTGAAAACAACAATAATAGTTTTAATTCTATTTATCATGAAAGAATGTCCTTTCTTTTAAAAATCAGTAATGTTGCTCCAAAAAATACCACAACATGTGCAAAAAGCACCGAAACCGATTTGACAGTTTCTGCAGAATCCATCGGAGTTTCAAAAAACAACCGCCATCCGTTCATATAGTAGGTAAATAAAAACGGGCGAATATCCTTGAACAGTCCAACATTTAAATTGGATACGATAACAAATACGATAATAATAGCCATTGTTCCAACGATGGGGCCAATAGCATTTTCGACCATCGAAGACAATAAAAATGCGAGTGAAGCAACAGTGGTCATACTAAGTGCGGCAAAGCCATACGCGCAAACAAAGCGCCACATGATATCGTTTTTTGCAAATATAGTAATGTCTCCTGAAAGGACGAGCAGCTCACCCGTCCCGAATATTGCTATACCCAATCCGAGGCTTATAAAAGCTAACCATAAAACTACAAGGTTCGTATAAATGACTCCTGCGATAAATTTACCGGTTACAATTTTCCATCTGGATACCGGTCTGGTAAGCAGCATACGGTACGTTCCCGCTGTCGCTTCACCGGCCAGTAAATCACCCGCAACCAGTGTGACCAGAAACGGGATATGAATCATTAATGCACCGAGTAAAATATGCGAGATTAAGTATCCGTTGAGAAAGTTACCGGTAAATACAAATACCTGTTGAATGCTTTGAGTAAGAAATTCCAGATAATGATTTCCCTCGACATACATTGCAATCTGAACGATTGGCACGATAACAGCGATGGCTAAAAAGGCGATATAGGAGCGCCATTTTTTGAATATTTTGAAGAGTTCAATACCAATAATTTGTATCATCATGCCGCCTTATCGGTTAGTTTTAGAAAGTACTCTTCAAGGGAGCGCGTCGGGACAAAAGATGAGACTGCTATGCCATTATCGTTGAGGTATTTGTTTAAAGGTGCAAGTTCTTCTTTACTCACACTAAGCACAAGCCGGTTAAAAGCAACAGATTCAACAACAGCTTTAAATGACGAGTTCTCTAGAACCGATTTAGCTTTATCGGCATCATTAACTTCAATAGTTACCTGTAAATGCGATGAATTGAGCAGATCCTCAACCATTCCTTCAACAACGGTGCTTCCTTTATTAATTATTATCATTCTGTTTGCAACCAGTTCCACCTCATATAGTATGTGCGATGAAAGAAAAATAGTAATTTTTTTATCTTTACTGAGATGTGTTATTAAATCTCTTATTTCTTTCATGCCTTGCGGGTCAAGCCCGGTTGTTGGTTCATCAAGTATTATAAGCTCGGGGTTATGTAATAATGCTTGGGCAATCCCCAGCCTTTGTTTCATGCCGTGGGAGAATGTTTTTACTTTACTGTTGTACCGTTTTTCCAAACCGGTCAGTGCCAGCATATCCATTATTTGTGTTTTAGTCGGCTGCATACCGGTAAGTTTTCCAAGAATTTCGAGGTTGTTGTACGCAGACAGGTAGCCGTAAAAATCCGGTTTTTCAACAATAGCGCCAATTTTCCGCAGAACCTCGTTTCGATTCTGCTTTATGTCCAAACCGAAAAGTTTAATATCACCTTTTGTTGGCATAATCAATGAAAGCAGCATCCGTATGGTAGTGCTTTTCCCTGCACCGTTTGGACCCAAGAAACCAAACACATCACCTTTATAAACGTTAAGGTTCAGCCCGTTTACCGCGGTAAGATTTTTAAATTGTTTAACTAAATTTTGTATTTCTATTATTTTTTCCATAACAATTCACATTTTGTACTACCAAATTATAATTCTATAACAAAACATAGTGTAATTTAGTGCTAAACGGAAAAAATTCATGATAAAAGCTCACTTACCCGGCTATAAGTGCGATACCGCTGGGGTAAGGCCTTCAACCAGCTGCATTGATAGGTGTGATTTCAAACATAGAGGTTTAACAGGACTGCAAAACCTTGATATCTGGTTACAGTTTTTTGTTTCTTCATTACTTCTCCCATTATTTCGCAATTGCTGGTCAAATTTCCAAAATAAAAAATGAAAATATACTGGCGCATACTAAAAACAGAAAAAGGTTCGCCTAAATATCAGGTCAACGACTTCAACAACGATTGCAGAGCAAGAATGATTGATTATCCGGCTGATATTTAAATTTACCCTGAAATTTTCGATAATATAATAGAGAAGTCTTAACTTGAAGATTTCTGGGTAACCGATAGATTACCAGTAGTTAAGATGAACAAATTAACAGTATTTTATTGTAGAGTATCATCATGATGAAAACATTTTTTGCCAGCCCGGGGCGATCCTCGCAAGTGGAAATTTTTAATACTAATCTGACTCTTTCAGGGTTTACTGATAATTGTTTGGTTCTGAACTTGATTCCTAATTTGGTTTTGATACTAAATGAGAACCGGCAGATAGTTTTTGCAAATAATGCAATGTTAAAGTATTTGAACCTGCGGATAAGTGATTCTATTCTGGGATTACGGCCGGGTGAACTAATTAACTGTATTCATTCAGATGATACGGAAGCTGGATGCGGCACAGCCAAAAACTGCATGGTTTGTGGAGCTGTAAAATCGATACTATCGAGTCAAAATGGTGAAATAGTTGATGAGGAGTGCAGGATTCTCACCAAGCAAAGTGATGCAGTGGATTACAAAGTACATACCGCCCCATTAGATTTAGAAGGGAAACGGTATGTTATCTTTAGCATAACAGATATCAGTGATGTGAAACGGAAAAGAATATTAGAAAGAATTTTCTTCCATGATATTTTGAATACCGCTGGTGGAATTAGAGGATTTGCAGAGTTGCTCGAGAGTGCCTCACCGGAAGAATTAGGAGAATTTGGAACAATAATCGACAGTTTAACAGAAAATCTCATTGAGGAAATTCAAGCCCAAAGAGATTTAATAGCCGCGGAAAATGGTGAACTTGTTTTGCAATTCCAAACGGTAAATACCCTAACAGTCATTCAAACAGTTATTCAGCTTTACCAAAAGCATCAGGTTGCGAATGAAAAATTTATTGAACTGGCTGTTGATACTCAAGAGAATGTTTTTGCAACGGATGCCCGGCTATTGAGGCGCAGCCTTGGGAATTTACTTAAAAATGCCTTAGAGGCCTCGGAAGAAGGGGATATTGTAACTGTACGGGGTGTAAAAAAACTGAATCATTATATATTTAGTGTCCATAACTGGTCATCTATACCACCCGATCTGCAGCTGCAAATATTTAAACGGTCATTTTCAACTAAAGCAAATGACCGTGGCTTAGGTACATATAGCGTAAAACTATTAATTGAAAAATATTTATACGGCAGAGCAGGGTTTATATCAGATCCGATGTATGGAACAACCTTCTATTTTATACTCCCCATGAAACCGGGAGCAGCCAAACAGAATGGAGGAAGGTTTAAAGTGTAGTTTTACTGAGATATTTGGAAGTTGAACTCTGTTTTAAATAACACCTTATTTAAGTAAAACGGGTTTATAGCAAATTTGCATCAATAATTAAGGTTCCTGAGAAAGTGAGAGTGGTGACAGGAGCCTCTAATGAAGCCGGTGAATTGACCATTGGAACTCAATGAAGTCAGAGATATCCATCTAACAACAAGTTAGTTAGCTGCCGCTAAATCTCAAATAAATTTTTTGAGCTAAGTGATAGAAATTTCGTTTTACTTCTTCATTTGCCGATTTTTGCAAAGCATCTAAATTCGGTATATTTGCATGAGTTAAGCATTTTCATTCGTTTTATTAAAATTAAACTAGATACTTGCAATTAATCTATTATTTAATAAACTTCAGACTCTGCCAGTAATTACTATTTCATTAAAAGCAGCTTCTTCACCAGCCGGGTATTATTAGACACGAACTCGTAATAATATACGCCGGAAGATTTGTTGCTTCCATTCCAGACAATGGAATATGTTCCGGTCTCCTTTTCACCATCTAAAATTACATCCACTTTTTCACCCAATTGATTATACACGTTTATTTTCACGTGTGAGCGGAAAGGAATAGTAAACTTGATGACCGTACTCGGATTAAACGGATTAGGATAGTTCTGTTCAAGCATGTAGTCTGATACAACTGCTTTCACCTTACTGTTGTGCACAACAGGTGAGAAAAGAGAATCCAGCCCAAAGTTTATAGGTTGAGTGGAATATGCGCATTGTTGATTGCTATATACCGATATTCGCAATATTTTCATTTCAGGAATAACTTGTATCAATTCAATATTGCCATCAACCACTCTGGAAGAATCCCGCATAATATTCCAACTCCTTGATGAATCAATCATAAGTCCTGTACCGAGTGAGTTAATAACCGAAAAATATCGAGGTTCGTAATCAAGTGCATTTTCACGCTTTATAGGTGCATTTGCAGCATAAAGGTTTTGGGCGGGAATGGAATCGTTATAAGCCGTGCTTCTGAATGTGAGTCTTGGCTCTGCATGTGTAACTTCGGAGACGAGTGACACAAGGCTGTCAACAGCGGCAACACCCGTATCTGACGAAGCCATTGATGAAATGATACATGATGCCGCGTAACCCTGAGGATGTGAACTGAGCGCAGCTTGTACATCTGCAGTATTATTCTTTCCATCGTTGTTATAGTCTCTTTCTTCCAGCGATTTTCTGAGTGTCATCCAAATGGGTTCAAACTGGGAGGCTAATGGCGCGGCTCCCGAAGCAACATGAAGCACATGTTGGAAAACGGTTAACCCTGAGGCGTTGGTGCCTGAAAGGACACCCATTTGCCCGGCAAATCCAATCATTGCCCAAGGCTGTTCATTTGTTTCGGATGGTATGTGGATAACCATAACTTGATTTGCACATAAATTTGTATCAGGCTCCCAGTCCAGATTCCGGGTAATAATGGACTTACCCTGCAAAAAAGTGCCTGAAGTTGCATTCCCCCAGCTCATCAAACTGGAACAGCCGTATTTGGAATTCTTACTATTTTCTGAACTGAGAAAACCCAGAATATCAAGAAAAGAGTTCGCTATGAGAAGGTCCAAATAATCTGACGAAATAGAGCGAACCGATTTCATTCCCTCGATCATGGCTTCAGCTTCTTCGATATATTTTTCTTCAAACTTCAAATGGGTCGAGTCCTGCAAAAGCAATCGTGCATATAAATAATAGTTGGAAGGGAAACGGCCGCGAATGTAATTGTTTAAAAGTGTTTCAATTTTATCTGCCATAAGGTGCCCAACAGCGTAACCCCGTTCTTCATGCGAGCCCCAAACTTTTACTACCATTAAATTGTTTGTGTTAGAAAGAATTTTACCCTTTACCGTCTGCGGAAATACTGAGTTCACGGAAAAAATATACAAGACGAGTAACATCACCAGTTTCATTGAGCATATCCTTAATATAAAATAATAGAAAATTCAAGTGAAAGAGCAAACACAAGTATATGAAACGAAAGTTTCTTTTGCGAAACCATCAGTATAACGCAATATATAAATTTAAAACGCAAAATCAATAACGTCTTTGTAAGAGTTATTAACAAAAGAACAGTATTGCTATCGGATAGAATTATATGCATGAGTCTGGTCTAAAAAACTCCAAATTGGTTATTTCAGGCTAGCTGACAATCCGGAATCAATGTCTAAATGACTATTGTGAGTACATGAATATTTTCGTAGCAATTCTGCTATAAGTAAATTAGGGAAGAGACTTACGGCTTGCAATACATCATCCTATCAGATAAAATATCATCCTAGAGATGAACTCCATTCACTTTTACTCTTTTTAATATTTTCCCAAGAACAGTAGTAGTGATGGAGTTGAAACCAACATTGCAAGTAACCATTTGTATTGTAAGTCACTAAATTAATGCTATAATTGTGGAAATTACTCTAAATTTGCAATACCGACTCAAAAATTTATAGAAAAAATGGTTGCCCAATCCCTTCTATATTCTCTGTTCAGAATATCGTGTTGTTTAATATTTTTCCTTGGTACTAATGTTGCACAGGAAAAATTTTACAATTTAACTGTCCGAAACGGGCTTCCCTCTAATAATATTTTTTGCACGTTTAGGGATATGAAAGGTTTTATTTGGATTGGCACAGAAATGGGTCTCTGCCGGTATGATGGTATCCGGTTTACCCGTTATCCAAACAAGGAAAACGAAAAAGACCCGCTTAAACAATCACTCATTTTTTCAATCTATCAAAAAAATCAGGATGAAATTCTACTTTTAGGTATTGATGGGAAAATTGTTTCTTACAAGTACTCAACCGGCAAGTTCCTTTCCATAAGTGATACGATAAAATTTTTACTGCCAAGAAGCATTAGCAGCATCTATCAGCGGAAAGATAACACTTACTGGTTAACAACAGATACCGGACTGATACATGTTGATACAAGTTTTAACCTAATTAAAGAATATATTATTCCCGATAAAGTAAAAGGACATCCAACAAGCAATATTGTCAATCTTATCCATGAAGATAAAAATGGAATATTTTGGCTGGGCATGTTTTACCGTGGATTGATGCGGTTTAACCCAAAGACAGGGGAGTTTTCGCATAAAGAATTAGAGAAATTAATTCCCCATGTACAAGTTCGCTGTGTAACGGGTAAACCTAATTCAGAAACTATTTATGCAGGGGCATTGGGGCAGGGAGTATTTATGATTAATATAAATAATCTTTCCTGCAAAGTTCTCCGCGGTGGTAAACTTGCAAACAGTAATTTACCGGGCAATCAGATAACATCGATGGAGTTTCAGAATGATTCCTTGCTATGGATTGGGACACAAGAGGGTTTAGTTTGTCTTAATACACATACCAATAAAATGCAGATTTCACAGCATAATCCGGATCACTATTATTCACTTCCAAACAATTCTGTAATAAAACTGCATATTGATAAACAAAATTTATTATGGGTTTCTACTGTTGGCGGTATAGGTAAATTAAATCTCTCCAAATCACGTTTCAACAAGATAAGTCATTCTCCTGAGCGGAAACAGTCTCTGGTAAGTAACTCGGTTAATCATTTTCACTTTGATCAATACGGCAATTTTTGGATTGCAACAGCTAAAGGTATTGATATTCTGGCACCCGGTTCCGGAAAGTATTGCAATTATCTCATGCCGCATGTAGAACATCAAGCCGAGAATTCAGAAATGCTTGAGTTTTTCTTTGAGGGCAATACCGTTTGGATAACTACATGGGGAGGTGGATTAAAAAAATGTACTATCCCCAAAAATTTTAAGGCAGGCGATAAACTTGTATTTAAGAGTTATTTCCATGACACCCTCAATACAAAATCTATCGGGAGTAATTTTTTAAAACGAATGATAAAAGATAAACAGGGCAATTACTGGGTATCCTCGTGGAATGGCGGAATAAGCCGTTTCCCCAAAAAAATGGCTCATGAAGATAACATTTCATTTACAAGGATCAACAAATCAATACTGCCCGGGAAGGGCTTAGCAAGCGATTACACGGCTGATATGCTTTTTGATACCTTTGGAGTGCTATGGATAGTAACCGGTAACGGGCTGCAGAAATTGGATTTTGAGAATAACGATTTCCCCATGATGTTTCCGGTAAAAACCAATGATAGGTTAAAAATTAATATGCCGATTTCTATAATACCCGGGCAAGATAAAAGCATTTGGCTTGGTACATTTGGAGGGTTGGTAAAAATTAACATTGTCGATAGAGGCTTGCATAAATCTGAAATAATTTATCAAGATGATGACAGAGGCATTTATAACCTTATACAAGATTATGAACAGAACATCTGGTTTTCAACATTATCATCGGAAATTGGCTGTTATAATACCCGTAACAAAAAATTAAAGTTTTATTCGATGACTGAAGAAGTTGATGGAGCTGATTTTTATTTCGGGAGTCCTTATATTGATAAAAGCGGGACTATATATTTCGGCAGTAACTCGGGATACATTTATTTTAATCCGCGTATATTGTACGAAAACACAACACTACCAACGGTTGTTTTAACCTCTATTAAGATAAACGGGAGTGATTTTTCAGCCAGCTCGGATATTACCCTTACAAAAGAAATTTCTTTGGATTATGATGAACGCAATATCACTCTGGATTTTGCTGCCTTAAACTATTTATATCAGGATAAAAACGAATACAAATACATTCTTGAAGGGCATGACAAAAACTGGGTATCCCTTAAAAACTCATCAACGATAAATTTTGCAAATTTACCGGTTGGTGAATATATCCTTAAAGTAATTGCATCGAACAATGATGGGTACTGGAACTGGGAAGGGACAAAGCTAAAGCTTATAATAAAGCCCCCTATTTGGGGAAATAATTATTTTCGTGCCGGTGTTGTTTTTTTACTGATATTTTTTGTTTTCTATCAAGTACGGTCTAAATTGAAGCGGCTGCGATCGGAGCATGTTCAGCAAAAACTGTTTTCAAAACTGCTTATTGAATCGCAAGAAGCAGAACGGAAAAGACTCTCGAAAGAATTACATGACAGCCTTGGGCAGAACCTGTTAATAATTAAAAACTGGCTTGATTTATACCAGAATAGTGAGGAACGTGTTGATGTAAATCTGGCAGAAGTTGATGAACTCATTAGAGATGCTGTCAGGGAAGTGAAAGAGATATCGTCTAACCTTCACCCGCATCAATTAGAGCGTTTAGGTCTCAACAAGGCAATAGTTGCTATGCTAAAGAAAATCACTGATACGACTGGATTGGTAATTGAGACGGAAATCGATAATATCAGCAATATGCTTTCCCAAGAAGCCGAGATTAATATTTACCGCATTATACAGGAATCGTTAAACAATGTCCTGAAACACGCGAAGGCCTCGAAGGTTATAGTAACAATACAGAAAACGGGTGCGGAAATATCATTATCCATAAAAGACAATGGTATCGGTTTTGACGAAGCCAATAAACACATGCAGATAAAAATTACGGATGGGCTTGGTCTTAAAAGTATCCGGGAGCGGGCCCGCATCCTTGATGGTGTGATGAGAATAGAAACGGCATCAGGCTCCGGAACAGCAATTATAATCGAGAAAATTAAAATATGACTCATGAAAAACGAATACTAACAGCCGATGATCATCCGATATTCCGGGAGGGAATAACGCGGATAATCGAAAAGGAAAAGGATTTTAAAATTGTGGCCTCGGTGGGGGATGGAACAACGGCTCTTGAACAAATAAGAAAGTTAAAACCCGCCGTTGCTATTCTGGATATTTCGATGCCGGGGATCTCCGGCTTGGCAATTGCACGGATTATCAGGGACGAAGAACTTCCCGTCTCACCAATTATTCTTACCATGTATCATGAAGAAGAGTACCTCGAAGAGGCATTAGAGCTTGGTGTTACCGGTTATTTGCTGAAAGATTCAACCTTAATGGAAATAGTTGACTGTATAAAAACGGTTCTTGGCGGAGGATATTTTATCAGTAAAGAATTGACTCGTATCATGCTTTAAAATAAAGTGAAAAAACCAGTAAAAGAAGAAGCGGTATCACGTATCGGGAAACTGACCGGAACGGAAAAACAAATTTTAAAACAATTGTCACAGAATAAAACAAGTACTCAAATTGCAAAAGAAATGTTTGTAAGTTATAGAACGGTACAAAACCACAGGCTTAATATTTCGCAAAAACTTAACCTGCATGGTTATAATACACTTCTGCAGTTTGCACTTGAACACAAGGAAAAGTTTTGACTCTTTTTAGAATCTATTGTAATACAGGTTCATAATACAGGTTCAGATGAAGTAGCGGTGGGATTTTTAGTATTGGCGGTAGGATAACAATTCACGCGCAAGAAATATCATTTTCACAGCGGTTAATTTTGTTGACGAAAAAGTATTACTTGAAAAATTGTTCTTTTAAACACAAGCTGAGTTTTCTTTGCTGTATTTCTATTTGGAATCAGCCATTCAACTCTTAGCGGAGTTGGCTCATTTTTTATTGTCTGTCTTCTACAAAAATTGGACTCCTGACGGAGTTGGGATTTTGCGAATTGTGCAACCGTGTACATATTTCAATTGGTGTTAAGCATGTTTTTAAAAGCCCTGCAAGGGCTTAATCTCAATAACCATGGATGCAACCCGTGGGCTGTCATAATACGAAACCAATGTATAAGGAGCGGTAAAACCAAGAAATTTAAAAAGTGAGTATTCGTGATATACACCTCAAAATAAACAATTCTATTAAACGGGGCTGTGTATTCTTAAAAGCCCTGCAAGGGCTTAATCTCAATAACCGCGGGTGCAACCCGTGGACGAAAAACACCCCTAGTAATCCATCCCCGAACGGGGATGAACCTTTTGGGGTTAAGGGAATTTCTAAAATTTCATTACCAGCTTGATTAACAACCTTCTCATATTCAGGTATATGATATTGAATATTCCTCAAATGCTTTATGTAAAAAATTAGTCCTTATCCACATTTTTTTTATATGCAGCAACCTTGTTTTCCCACTGAGGATATTTATCCAAAACTTCCTGCGGTGAGTAAATGTACCATCCGTAGCCCGTTCTCCGTTCTCTCTCAACCTCAGCCAATGAATAGACCACTTTAGCATCCCGGTTACAGAAAATCGGGCGGTTAGTGATAAGCTCGCTAAACCGCGGCCAGATGAGGGGAGCGGTGCTATCTTCAAGAATTACGCGGTCGGTATTTGTGGTATGGTATATAAATTTTTCTGATTTAGCTTCAACTGTTGCATAACGCAATCCCTTCAATGCAGATTTTTTAAACCAGGACACTGCACCCTTGATTGATTCCTTTACGAGAGAATCAGGATTAGAAATTCTCATCAGGTGCAGAACAATGTCACTACTTTCACCATTGCATTTTGCTGCAGGCTCAAAAGCGCGTGCATTCCTTGGCCGCAAGTCGATATTATCGTGCTGTTGACACCAAACGGTCGGTTCTCCATTTTCAACAATTTGACACTTGAGGATGCAGTCGATTCCAAGTTCCCACGCTTTTCTGATTTTGGCATAGGTTTCAGTTTGTATAAAGGCATATTCAGGTTTCCTTTTAACAATATCAAGATAAACATCCATTACGCCAATCATAGCACCATCATTAAATGTTATATATTTTCTGTAACCTGATACATCCGGATAAAACTGTGGGAATCCGCCGTTGTCATACTGTGCTTCGAGTAAATAATCCAACCCTTTCAGGCACCCGGTTTTATATTTTTCAATTCCTGTTTGGTAAAACACTTTAGCCAGATACGCAATATGTGAATGTGTGGCTCCATTATCTATCGTTGTGTTTCTATCGCTTTTGTGTTTTAATACTTTAGTTACTTGCTCCTCTGTAAGAATTGCGGCCATGTCGTGGTTTTTTGGCCAGCCGCCATTATCTTTCTGGAATAACAGAATATTGTCCGCAATGGCGGTGATTTCCGATGGTGCGTATTTTTGTTGATTGCTGTCAGCTTCGATGACATGCTCTTCATCCTTTATATCATACCAATGATGTGCACTGTCTTGAAATCGTTCTAAAGGAATAGGGATGTATTGGGCATTGCATTGGGCAAAGAGGAAACCGAATAAGCTAAAAAAACTGAATAAACTTTGCATGTATTTCATAATCATCCTATGGGGATTATTTGTTGTATTTTTTAATGACAAGATACTTTAATTGTGAGGTTCCTGCATTCCTGATCCCGTGTTCCGAATTGGGCGGGCAATATAATGATGTCATAGGACCGACAACCCTTCTTGCTCCATTCAGAAAAAATTCAGCTTCTCCTTCTATAACAAAGAAGAATTCATCCTCATCATGTTGGTGGGGTGGATGCGAGGCTAAACCCGGATTGATGCAACTAAGCTTCAGTGTGCGGCCATCCAAAAAATCTTTGGCTACAAACCAGTATTGATAGCCTGCTTTGGTGCTATCAATGTTTCCCAAATTAAAACTATTAACACAATTTTCAATCGAAAGCGTGATGGAGTCGGTGGGTACCGGTACCGGATTAAAGGCAAATCCATTGATTTTAGGCTGAAAACCAATTAAAATAAGAAAAAGCAGAGGTGAAAGTGTACGTTTTAATGACATGACAGTAAGCCAGTATTGTTAAAAGATTGTTAAAAATAGTCAAGCAAAAAATAATTCAACTTGACAGCATCTTGATTTTTTTGTATGTTAGGTCTGTAATTTAATCGATTAAGTAATCGATTAAGTAAAATTCCGAAAATAAATTGGAATTACCAAATTTTCTTACAGAAACTGTTCAAAAGTGCATTAATATCTGCAAGCAGTAAATTCTTGCAGGAAAAGAATTACAATCGTATTAACAGCAGAAAGTAAATATGAATTCTCCGGCACAGTCTTCAGAGACAAAACCAATGGGCAAGTACCGTTGGACGATTCTATCACTTGTCTTTTTCGCCACTACGGTTAATTACCTGGACCGTCAGGTAATAAGCCTCCTTAAAGATGATTATCTTGAACCGCTTTTCCATTGGACCGAAACTGATTACGCTAATATAGTTGTCGTGTTCCAAATAACCTATGCCCTAGGTATGCTGGGTGCCGGCTGGATGATAGATAAAATCGGTACAAAACTTGGTTATGCCATATCGTTAGCTGTTTGGAGTTTTGCCGCAATTGGCCATGCGTTAGCCCAAAGTACATTCGGGTTTATGGTTGCCCGCGGGGTATTGGGTGTTAGTGAAGCAGGCAACTTTCCTGCAGCAATTAAAACGGTTGCTGAATGGTTCCCTAAAAAAGAACGGGCCCTTGCAACGGGTATTTTCAATTCAGGCTCAAATATAGGGGCAATTATTGCACCTCTTACCGTACCGTTAATTGCGGCCACGATGGGTTGGAGCTGGGCTTTTATTATTACCGGTGCTATCGGGCTTATTTGGCTTATTTTTTGGTTCCTTGTTTATGAAATTCCTGCCAAACATAAAAAACTTTCCCCGGATGAACTTATCTATATTAATAGCGACAGCGAAGAAACCGAATCGAAAACATCCTCTGAAAAAGTCAGCTGGTTAAAGCTGCTTACTTTTAGACAAACATGGGCTTTTGTATTCGGGAAACTTTTAACAGATCCTATCTGGTGGTTTTATTTGTTCTGGTTACCATCTTTCCTTAATAAACAGTATGGGATGACTAAAACAGATGTGGCATTGCCGATTGCAGTGGTTTATACCATGACAACCTTTGGCAGCATATTTGGCGGATGGTTCTCGGGTTACTTTATGAAAAAAGGAATGACTTCATATCAGGCACGGAAACGGGTCATGTTTATATTCGCGCTTTGCATAGTACCGGTTATATCTGCTCAGGCAGTTGGGCAGTACAGCCCTTGGTTCGCGGTTCTCGTTATTGGTATCGCTGCCTCTGCTCATCAGGCATGGTCTGCAAATATATTTACGACAGCATCCGATATGTTCCCTAAAAAAGCAGTGGCATCCATCATCGGTATTGGCGGTATGGCCGGGGCTGTGGGTGGTATTATGCTCGCGAAACTTGCCGGAGCCTTATTCGATTATTATAAAGGACTGGGTTCCATCGAAACAGGATATTATATCATGTTTTTTATATGCGGATTTGCTTACCTGCTTGCATGGTTCCTGTTCTATGTGGTATTCGTCCCACGGATTAAACCGGTAGTATTAGATTAAGTAAACAAAATTTCAATGGAGCACACATGAAGTTATCAATGAGCAAATTGCTGCTTTTTGTAATTATTTCTGCAACTGTAACTTTTGCACAGTACACTATAAAAGGAAAAGTAACAGATGCAATGACCGGTGATGAGTTAATAGGGGCGAATGTCATTGTTGTTGGGACTTCACTTGGAAGTACGACAGACATATACGGCGACTACCGGATTCAGAATATTTCGAAAAAAGAGATAAATCTGAAAATTTCCTATATCGGGTATAAGCAGAAGAAAGAAACACTCACATTAACTGAAGGCATAACGGAACATAATATTTTACTCTCTCCTGACATCGTTGAGGGAGCAGAAGTAGTTGTAACCGGGCAAGCTTTAGGGCAGGCTGCGGCAATCAATCAGCAGGTAAACGCCAACACCATTATGAATGTCATTTCCGAAGAAAAAATTCAGGAACTTCCTGACGTGAACGCTGCAGAAGCTATCGGGCGCTTACCTGGTGTCTCCATTTCCCGCAACGGTGGCGAGGCGAGCAAAGCTAAAATACGCGGTATGGCTGATAAGTTTAGTTATGTAACCGTTGATGCAGTACGAGTCCCTTCGACCGATGTCGATTCGCGTGGATTGGATTTGAGTACGGTTTCACAAGGTTCATTAGCTGGTATCGAGCTTTATAAAGCACTTACTTCTGATAAAGATGCCGATGCAATTGCCGGCAGTATAAACTTAGTGACGAAGAAAGCACCTGAGAAAAGGCTGCTAAGATTTGATGCGAGAAATATTTACAACAGGCTAGAAAAAAGTCTTGAACAATATGATTTTTCTGCAAAATATGGAGAAAGGTTTTTCAATAACCTCATTGGTTTACAGTTAATGGGCAATATTGAAAAACGCGTTAGAAGTGCTGAAAGGTATAACCTCAGTTATGGACAAAAATTTATGGATGAGAAATATACCGATTATGCCATGAACAATTTCAGGTTAGAATACACTGATGAACTTCGTGACCGAGCAGGATTTAGCATTCTTGCAGACATCAATACCCCTGATAGTGGCAATATCCGTATCAACAATGTGTACAATAGTACAAAGCGCGACTATATCAGTTATTCAAGAAACTACCCAAATGTTTCTAACGCTAGTACTACCGGAATGGTCACATATTCGGCAAGGGATATTGAAAATGAAGTGAAAACATTTACCAGTTCATTGCGTGGCGAAAATAATTTGTTTGAGATTGATTTGGTTTGGGGATTGTCTTTTTCGCAATCAACCAATGAAGACTTGTATGATTATGCGATGTATCTTAACGAAAATACCGATCAAGCTGAACAAACCGGGATGAAAGATGTCGCTGATGAATTCCTAAAAGGGCCGCCAGAAAGTTTCATTCAATATGCATGGAACAACTTTGATAAATCACAATTGGATTCGGCTACTTTCCGCAGTCAGGATAATCTTGATAAAGAAAAAAGTATGTATTTCGATTTTAAAAAACAGTATGTACTGACTGAATTAGTTGGCGAGTTTAAGGGCGGTGTTAAGTACCGATACAAAAACAGAGCCAAATCAACTACTGAGCTTGGTGCGAATAATTATCTTGGCGGATTTAGAAAATACACGAAATTGGCAGATGGAAGCATCGTCCTGAAAGATTTCAAAGGGACACGTTTCGAAAACTTACTTCTGTCGAATAATATAACAATTCTTTCAAGAAATTTTGTCGGATACTCGCCAAGTGAGAGAAATTTGTATGACAAATACCGCTTGTATCCAATGATAAATAGAGAATCAATGCGTGAGTGGTATGAACTAAACAAAAATGGTTACGAGGATCCTCTCGGAAGTACTCCTGAGTACTTACGAAATGATGAAACAGAATTAAACTATTACAACATTACTGAAAGAATTTCTGCCGCCTATTTGATGAATACGTTCAATTATGATCAGGTACTTACTGTAATTACAGGCCTCAGAGTTGAGACCGAAGACAACACGTATCATTCGAAGTACAATCCCGCAAAACTGAATGGTGCACCAATCCCGGTTGCAGGCGTTCCAAATAAGGATACTATTTCAACTTATAAAGAAACAATCTGGCTGCCTAACCTTCAATTGGTTTTTAGGCCTACCGAATATTTGAGTATTCGAGGAGCTGCTTACAAAGCCCTTGCACGCCCCGATTACAATTACCGGCTTGCGAATTTCATTGCGAAGGACGGTGGATCAGCAACCACAATGTATATTGGCAACGGGCAATTAAAAGCTGCTCAGGCATGGAACTTTGAACTGAACACATCCATTTTCGGAAACTCTGTTGGTCTGATTTCTGTTTCTGCATTTTATAAAGAGATAAGCAGTATGTTTCATATTATTAATGGGATTAGAGTTGATAGGTCAAGCATTCTTGATAGTTTAGGTATAAAATGGAAAAGCCCGTTCGGAACAGAACAGAGATTTGATTTAACTTATCCCTACAACACATCAAAGCCTACTAAAGTTTGGGGATTTGAAATAGAACATCAAGCGAATTTATTATTTCTTCCCGGACTCTGGAAAAACTTTGTTGTTAGCTATAACCTTTCGATTGCAAGATCGGAAACGTACGTCGCGTCTTCGACAAAAAAGGTCTGGATGGATTCAGTTGAAATATACCCAGGTTTTAAAATCGCCAGGGAAAACTCGCAGATTCAACTTATAGAAGTGAAGCAAAAGTTGGAAGGTCAGCCTGAAATGTTTGGCAATGTCTCTCTTGGGTATGACATATTCGATATTTCAGCTCGTGTATCAATGTTTTATCAAGGCGAATACAACACGACGTTTTCTGGCGATGGAAGAAACGATAGAAAAGTTAATAGTTATATACGCTGGGATTTAGCACTGAAATACAAGCTTAATGAATACATTTCATTTATGCTGAACGTTAATAATTTTACCGATACAAAGGAAACTGAATCTCGAATAGACAGAACAACGGGTTGGGAAAATTTAACCCGCAGTGAACGATATGGACCAACCGTTGATTTTGGTCTTAGATTAGACATCTGATTTATCACATAATAGTCACTTACTTAATAATAATCTTTTAGGAGTACACATGAAGTGCTTTAGATTCAATGTTATTCTTGCTGCAATTGCATTTTTTTCATTGCAAGTATTCGGGCAGGAATTGTTTGTTCCTCCATTCTCGGGGGCAAACTATCTCAATACTGTCATTGCCGGTGATACACTTGCTAACGGGGCACGTGTTGATACAAATCGCGTTTATGTTCTACAGCGTGGTGGTGTATATTTTGTTAACACCCCAATTGCTAATAAAGGATACGCGCTCAGGATAAAGGCTGAGTCTGGTACTGCCCGTCGACCTGTAATATTTCTGGTTAAAAATACCACAACCAGCTCCAACCCGGGTTACTTTATTCAGGCAGGAAATAACCTCATTCTCAAAGACTTGATGGTTTCCGGTATTCTCGAAGCCGATACTTCATCTTTCAGTCTTATGCAAGGTGGTTTAATCAACACATCTTCTTCCGGCTGGAGACTGCAAATTGATAATTGTATCCTGTCCAATGTTAATGGTAATCAAATCAGAACTGATCAGGCATGTAAAGCTCTCATTGTAACCAATACAATGTTTACAAACATGGGGTATCTTGGCCGCTCGAATTTGGGCGCTGGAAAGGCAATTGATTTACGTGCTGGTTCATGTGACTCTCTTGTTGTATTAAATACCACTTTCATAAACGCTCAAGATCGCATTGTCCGTCATTTTACGAGTACGGCAGCGATTAACAATTTAATATTTGAACACAATACTGT
>JACPGF010000294.1 GCA_016182615.1 Ignavibacteriales bacterium | reverse complement strand
TTGGGTCTGTTGAACGTTGAGCATAAATATTTAGCATTATCCACCCGTCGAAACCATTATGCTTAGCAATTCGCTTTACGCTTTCAAGAGTCGGGTCTAATTTATCAGGTGTTGCTGTACTGGGATTAACTCCTATACAGATAATAGTTTTTTTTCCTGTTTCACCAAGAACGAATCGTGCAGAATTGTTAGTGCTTTTCTCATAAATCCACGACATACGATACCTTTCTTTGATTTTATTAAATTTTTGTAATGCTAAAATATGGAAATTTTATTCAAGGGCGTAAGTTCCAATTATAGTATATGTTGGGATTTTTGAAAAAATTATTAATTCCCGCTGAAAACTGACCCTCCTCAATTTAGGTCATGCAGCAGCACTACAGTTACTGTTATATGCCAAAAATGTCGCGTACGCGATGTACACCATGTACGACCTATGATACCTAATCCACCGAAGCTAAACCTATGCACTGACTCACCCCGATAAAATATTATTATGGACGCCTAGGGTTTTGTAGGTGTTATAGTAAAAATGCTTGCACGGGCAGTACACTAGGTACAGCAAAAGTTGGATAACCTGCAACACCTATGACACCTTGTGTTTATATTTAGGTGTTGAATATTCATGCAGAATAACCCTAAGTATTAAAATCATAGCTGCAAAATATTTAACTCAAAAGGAGGACAAAACATTGCTATCTCTTTCTTATATTTATATAATAAAACCTTATTGCGCATTTTTCGACGCGATAATATGGTTTTTCATTACTCTGATCGATGAGATCTTTTTTCGAACAAGTTCAAAGAAAAAATGAAAAATACGTTGATTTTGTTATACCTGATAATTGTAATATTTACAGGCTGTATAGAAACGAATCTAAATAAAAATGCAGACCTGAGCCTCAGATCAGAATATGTAATTTCAGTAAATGATACGATTCAATTTTCTCTTGATTCAAACCCAACAACAGCTTACCGTTGGGATTGGGTCAATAAGGAATCCGTTGTTACTGTTGCATCAAATGGTTCGCAATATATACCGGATGCTGCTCCCAAAGATATAGTAGGAAGAGGCGGTAAAGAGCTCTGGAAATTTGTCGGTATAAAAAGCGGTATTGATTCTATTAAATTAGTCTACCACCGTACTTGGGAAACATCGTCAGCAATAAAATCTGTATCTTTTCTGGTAAAAGTTAAATAGGTTGGCCTGGATACTGAGATGTCGTATAGTTTTATTGCCGCCAGTAGCTTCTAATGCAGCCTACAGAGCTGTAAATATGTAGATTCGAGATGGAGTAATCAGGAGCTATAGGGTTGTGTAGGTGTTATATGTAAAGCATAACCGCAAAAGCTATAGCTACACTCCTAAGCAGCTATATATATCAAAATGCCTATACACCATGATCACCTTGTACACCACTATTAATATACATGTGTTCATGAAAAAGATCGACCTGCAGTAAATAATTTACCTGATTTAGGGGCAATAGGTCGTGCACCAGTAACTTAAATTATACAACTACACGACCGACACTACCCTAATAATTAAAACAATGACAGCTGCTCTTCCGGTAGCGGCTTGTATCAGCCTAGAACATCCTGTACGTGCAGAATCCTGTCTTTCAGCAGTTCCTGTATAATCGGTGTTAATTTATCCCATACATTTTGTGCTTCTGATGGGGCAACGTTCTGCAAATTTTAGTGCCGAATTTTTTGCTTCTACAAGACGCAGTTTAATAGTTATAATCGAGCTTACACACAGGAAATGAAAAAATTTACGGGGGTAAAGTGAAGCGAAATTTGACCCCCGTAGTTTTCTTTACCAGATCAGAGCATATTTTCGATTGCCTGCTCAGGAGTATTACCAAATTCATCCAGCCTTAAGTTATAGATTATGTAGGAAACGGCATCAGGGCGATATTTAACCCTCTGCGGTATCTTAATATCCACTAATTTATTATCAGCTATGCCGACAATCGTCCCTTTTTCGACGAAATATTTGTGTTTAGTTTCATCTTTAGCTTGCCAGCAGAAGTAACACAACTCCAGTGTAGGATCCACCGGTGTCCTTTGTTTTGTAGGTTTAGGTTGTGTACCTGTTATTATGAACCGTTCTTTTGCTACGGTATCATTTAGTTTATTGTAAATCATGATTTATACCTCTTGTTTAGGTTTTTTGTTTTGTAATCAAGGTAGTGTAGGTGTTGCTGGTTACGTACCTGCTCAACATTTGTTGCTAGTACGCAACTAAACTACTCCCCCCCCCAGTGAAAAACTATCAATTCTTTTTCACTGCCAGTGAAAAGTTAAAAACCAGGTTTTCACTGCAAATATTGCGTTTTTAGACTGAATTCGCAACAAAGTGAAAAAGTGAAAAAGTTTCTCCATATAGTTGGGGTCTCTGGTGTATATAAATACATGTGTAGGCGGCTTATAATATGTGTATATATTAATCTCATTTTCTTCTTCCTCATTAAGGAATATTTTTCACTTTTTCACTTTTCTTTGTTTTTCGCTCAAATTCGCATGAAATACAGTGAAAAAGCAGTGATTAAATTTTCACTGCCATTTTCACTTTTTCACTAATTAAGCTTTTAATTCCACAAACTGTTGCCCATTTGATGCCCGCTTCTCGAACTTTGCCGATATGAAAGGAGCATAGACAGGTAGCCATTTCGTAAATGTATTTTGCTTTATCGGGCATCTATCCCACATATCCTGTTCAAACCCAATATGTTTTTTGAAAGCGTTAAATAAGTGGGTTAGGTTGTACACTGTGTTTATCTGAATAAACTCCTCTGCAAATTCCACAAACTGCGCTGAGGTTTGGTCAATAATCTTGCGCTGGTCAAGATTTACAACTGCACACCTAACCAACCCCTCGTCAAGGTATAATTGCAGGCATTCGAGCATGAAGTTATCGAACCTGTTCCATTCCTCACTATCCCATCCGGTAAAAAAGTCATGACCGAAGTCATCCTTAGGCTTAAGTTCAGCGTTATAATAGTCAGAAAATTCTATCTCGAACATCCTATCCTTATAACTGCAACCTTCGCCCCTGATTGTATAGTTAGTACTGAGCATTAACTTAGGTGACTCCGAAAAAGGAATCGTGAAAGGGGTTTTGTTTTTGTATTCTACTGTCATGCTGTCTGTGATAACTGAAAACAGCCTCTCGAAATCAAATTTTGCTTCCACATCATTAAAATCAATAATTTGTGTCCCAAGTTTGACCATCTGAAAGGTAAACTTTTCCTGAAACTCGAAGTTTTTGCCATCTACCCTTGCTACATTTTTGATTTTCTCGATGGCTTTCCCAATGAGACTTTTTCCAGTCCGACCATTCGGGTTATCAGAGATCATCTGGTCACATAAAATAACAGCCTTGGTATTTGATTCCTGCTTAAAATCATGCATCAAGTAACCAATCGCCGAGCACAGCGAAAGAAATCTATCCTCATTACCTCTAACAACGTTTAGTAGGAACTGTTCATATTCTGCTCTCTTATCTTTTTTATTGAGCAACTCAATACTACGTTCATTTATCAGATGACCCCATATTGGAGAATCAAGTTTATCATATGAATGGACAT
>JACPGF010000016.1 GCA_016182615.1 Ignavibacteriales bacterium | reverse complement strand
GGTTGCAACTTGCGAAAGCGGCAGGCTCGTGGTAAAAAATGTGGCTTTAATGGTTTCGATTATTTTTTGATAGTCGGTATTATGACCCTTTAAATGGGAGTGTAAAATTTCAAGAAAAGGAGAACGCTCTGCCAGAGCACCCATAAAATCGGCACCGATGTGATCTGCCATTTCATCAAGGTAGGTGAAAGATTCCACGACATATTTCGGCAGCATACTTTGAATGCGGGATTTACCCGGTAAAGTCCCTGATCTGGTCCGTACTTTTAATAAATTTGCAAAGCTGTTAAAACTTGTTATATCAACCATGGACTCCTGTAAAGAGTCGGCATTAATTTCTAAACCCGGTGCTAATAACCCGCGGGCAATAATTTTAATAAACAGCCGCTGCATTTCAAGCTCGATATTTATTTTGTCAGCACTGGTTTTGCTCGTTCGGTATTGTTCCTTAATAACGGCAACTTCTTCTTCAATCACCGGGTAAAACAAGGGTAAGGTTTCCGGTATTGTGATCCGGTTGAGCGATGACAGCAAACCGTCACCGAGTTCAGGGTTATGCTTACCGTAGAAATCTTCCGAGAGGAAACCGGTCACCGGCGCATGTTCAACGATATGCAAGTAGTTCCCCTGATTTGTTTCAAGGATGTTTTCAATGAGTGATTGTGAGTTTATTAAGGTAAAACTATTGCCAGACAAAGAGAACCGGACAATATCGCCATACGTTTGTGATAGTTCAAGACAAGCTTCCGCGGGATTAGCAAGAAACTTTTTCTTTAGGAATAAACCCGACAAAAATGAAGGGGTTGGTATGTTAGAACTTGACATGATTCTCTTTCGTATTCTTATTTTTACAAGGCAGCTGATTGCATTAAACCTTGGTTATTTACTTTAACAATATACTGTTCTATATTGAATTTACGTTTACATCCGTTGTAATTCATGTACCGGATTTTACCAAAAACCGGTCTTTCGGCCCAGGCCCGGTCGTGAATTCCCCCGATGGACCACGCGCAGCCTGTGTAACCGTTAGCATCTCTTCCATCCAATTGATATGTATCATTCAGATAAATGGCCGATGCAAGGGCTTCTTCGGGTGATGGCATCCACTCCAATATTTTTTTTGCCCAGTACATCCTTAGATAGCCATGCAGTTTACCGGTTATTGTCATTTCTTTTTGCGCCGCGTTCCATAGTTCATCGTGTGTTTTTGCATTTTCCAACTCAGGCTGCGAGTATAGATATTCCCGTTCGTCGTGCCTGTGGGCATCCAGGCTTTTTCTTGCCCATTCCTGAAAGCCGTCCGTTGAATCATACTTTGGATTAAAATAACAATAATTATCGGCTAATTCTCTGCGCACGATCAATTCTTCTAAAAAATTTGCAGTGTCCTCATTCGGAGTTAAGCGGGTATTAATCTCTAAAGCGATTCGCTGCGCTGAGATATGACCGAAATGCAAATAAGGTGAAAGGTTTGATTGGGCATCAAACACAGGATTGTTCCGTTTTGCCGAATACTCTGCCAGCTTATACTCGATAAAGTTGTTCAGGCATTCGCCCGCATTTTTTTCACCGGGCATGATCCAGTTTACTTCGTGCACATCCCGGTTAACCGTTAATGAATTTACAATATCATCCCAATAAACTGGATTTGCCGCTGGAACTGATGCAGCTGTTATAGGAGTTAATACTGGAAAATCATCAAGAAACTCAGGGAGCAGCCGGTGAATCTTCGGGCGTATGGTATATGCGGCATACTCTTCTTTTTGTGAAACATGCAGACAGGGAATAATATTGTGTGCATCAACCTCAAGAAAGGGGATGGTAATTTTTTTTGCAAGCTCCCGCTTCCAAATCCGTTTAATACGAAGCGGATCGAAATCACATATAATATGGCTTACATCGTATGATTCGATGAACTCAGGAATTGTTTCTTCAGGGGTACCTGAAAGGAGAAAAAACGGAATGTTATATTTCCTTAACTCAACTTCAACCTGTTGCAAACCTTTCAATAAAAAACCGAATTGCCTTATTGCCGCATCAAGAAACCGGGGTTGGAGACAAAAAACGATTAGAATACAAGTATTGTTCTTTTGGGCGAGCTCAATAGCTGCAAGTAATGCCCAGTTATCATGAACCCTTTGTTCACGGCTCATCCAGTATAAAACAGGTCCCGGTTTCTTCGTGCCGGGTTGCAATACCCGTATTCGTTTCTCGTTCATTTACTTTTGATTAATTGGATGTTTTAATTTATAGAAAATATCTGTAGTTTCATGCATCAATTTCGCGAAATTATAACATCATGGAAGATCTCCTTGCCCGCATTGCCCGTTGTGTAGAACGTGGAAAGATTTCCACTTTATCCCCTTTCCCAAAAGATATGCTCGGTACTGCCGGAGTGACAGAACTTGTTGCAGAAGCACTTGCCAGTTCAATCCCGCCGCAAAATATTCTCCGGAAAGGTCTTATTGCAGGAATGGAAACTATTGGCGAACGATTCAGGCTTAATAAAATATTCATCCCGGAGGTTATGATCTCCGCGAAAGCCATGAATTCGGGAATGCGGATGCTGCTGCCATTTTTTGAAGGAAATAAAATTACGCTAAAGGGTACGGTTATTGTTGCAACCGTTCAGGGCGATCTGCATGATATTGGCAAGAATATTGTCGGCATGTTTTTAAAGGGTGCAGGGTGGAATGTTGTTGATCTTGGTGTTAATGTTGCCCCGGAAGTAATTGTTAGCAATGCCCGACTGCATAATGCTGCGGCTGTTTGCCTATCAGCACTTCTTACAACAACAATGCTTAATATGGAGCAGGCGGTTATGGATTTACATAAGGAATTGCCGCGGGTTAAAGTACTGGTAGGCGGTGCGCCGCTATCGCATTCTTTTGCTGAACGGATCGGCGCGGACTTTTTTTCCACAAGCCCGCAGGAAGCAATAATCTATCTTGATGAAAATTCTACGCCTGAAACCGTTTAAATGCATGCAGCCCCAAAAGCAATATAACGAATTCATTGTCGCCCTTGAAGATTTGAAACTGCCGGAGAGCACGTTCTTGACTGAATTGCTTGACGATAGTATGGCTGAACATATACAAGAAGAATTCGCGGAAGTATTAAACAAAGTAAAGGGAATTATACAGCCGAGGGCTGGTTATGCGGTTTTTCATCCCGGTGAATTCAGCATACACGATTCGTATATTCTCTGCGGACTGGAAAAATTTAACAGCAAAAAAATCGTTACACGGGCTCTTGAACGCTCAGATTACTTGTATGTTTTTGTAGTAAGCATTGGCGGGGAGGCCGAGAAACTTGTTAAAAAATTAATGGCGGCAGGTGAATACCTGCATGGCTATTTTGCTGATATAATTGCATCAGCCTACACAGAGTCCTGCGCCGCGTGGGTTGAAAAAATTATAAGTGATAGAGCGGCGGTGGCAGGTGAAGAGTGCACGATGCGGTATAGCCCCGGTTATTGCGGTTGGGATGTAGAGGAACAGAAAAAACTATTTTCATTATTGCCCGATGGTTTTTGCGGTGTACAACTATCAAAATCGGCTTTAATGATTCCGTTAAAAAGCATCAGCGGTATTCTTGGAACCGGTAAGAGTGTTGTCCGGGAAGAATACCAGTGCGGTATTTGTGAAATGAATGATTGTTTAAGGTACAAAGTATGAATGGTTTTTTAGAAAGGATTGCATCGGGAGTAGGACTTTTGGCCGATGGTGCCTGGGGCACCATGATGCAGCATGCCGGTCTATCGGTAGGGGAGTGCCCGGAATTATGGAATATAATGCATCCTGAAAAGGTTGCAGAGATTGCCGCCGCATATATCCAAGCGGGTTCTGAGGTTATTAAAACCAATTCATTTGGAGCAAACAAGTTCCGGTTACAGCATTACCAGCTATCCATTAGCAGTTTTGAATTGGCGAGATTGGCTGCGAAGATTAGCCGGCGTGCCGCGGGAGAAAATATTTTTGTCGCCGGTTCTGTCGGGCCGACTGGAAAAATTCCCGGGATTGATGATATTCCGGAAGTTGAATTGTTTGCTTCATTTTCCGAGCAGGTCGCCGGACTTGCTGAAGGTGGTGTTGATGTTTTGCTTTTTGAAACATTTTACTCGATAGAAGAAATGCAGATAGCACTTTCCGCGGCTCATTCGGTAACAAAACTGCCGGTAATATGTTCGGCTACATACGCGAAAACTCTGGACGGTGAATTCAGGACAATGACAGGTGCGCTGCCGGAAGAATTTTTGGCAGCTGCACAAAGTGCCGGAGCAGACGTAATCGGAGCAAATTGCGGGTTTGGCATAGAAGATACCATTGAGGTTATCGGCAAATACCGGGAATGCGCTCCCGACGCGAAACTTAGCGCGATGGCCAATGCAGGAGTGCCCCGTATAGAGGGACATGCTATCGTCTATCCTGAAACACCGGAATATTTTGCATCATTCGCTGATAGTTTCAAGGCAATGAATCTTTCTATTCTTGGGGGGTGTTGTGGAACAACACCTATGCATATAAGCCGGTTAAAAGGGTTTTGGCAGTAATTCGCGTATATATTTAATAATTACAGCTTATGTGACGTGGAACAACGAATACTAAAATGATACTAAAAATGGGCAAACCGGTGCCCCGGTAATTAAACAAAACGGGTCTTTCTTTCGATAATAGAATGATTATTGAATATTTGGCTCTAGTTGTACAACTATACGGAGTGCACATTAAAGAATATTGAGTTAAGATTGGTACACAGATTTTTACAGATGATACGATTAAACGAAAAAGCAGGAGAAATAAATCCAATCCTTGTTGAGGATAAGGATTTTACGCTCAATAGTTATTTGAGAATAATATCAATTTCTATTACATTAGCTTTTTCAAGTGTATTCATTATAAGGCGGTTTATAACAGATTCCATCAATGATACAGACATCATATTGCTTGCCATTCTATCAGTCACCATGTTGATTTTTATTCTCATCAAGAAAAAAAGATTGCAAATTGCCTCAATTCTATTAGTAACACTTACCTGGACTGGCCTTACTGCACTTATCTATTGTGGAACGGGAATCTATGATGTGGTTATTGTAGCATATCCATGTGTATTTGTTATCGCGGAATTAACTTCCTTACGGAAAATACTTCCGGTTTTAACAGTTGCAACTGTTAGCGCACTATGGATATTAGCCTATTTACAAATAAATGGGCTGATAAAATATTCAATTATTTCACCTGTCCATACTGCAATATATGATACCGTTATTTTTGTTGTTCTGGCAACATTTCTTTGGATGTATTCCAGAGTGCGGAGAGGGATTATTAAACAACTAAAATCGGAATTGGAATTAAGGAAAAAAACAGAATCGGATCTGGTAAAATCCGAGAAAATTTTCAGACAGTCGGTTGAAGCTGTACATGGTGTGCCATACGTACTTGCGATGAACCCAAGACGTTACACATTTGTTGGAAAGGGAATTGAAAAACTAACCGGCTATACTTCTGCTGAAATGACTCCGCAGCTTTGGCATTCGAGGGTTCAGGAACTGAATGTATTTGGTGAGAATGCAGAAATTGACCGGGAAAAAAACAGCCAGCGGGAAGACGACAGTGTTAGAAAATATGCTTGCGATTCACTTATTAAAACAAAACATGGCGAACTACGCTGGGTGACAGACTCAGCGATTTTACTGCTTGATGAAAACAACAATTACACCGGCTCAATCGGGATTTTACTAGATATTACCGAAAGGAAAAGAGCTGAACAGGAACTGATTCAAGCCAAGGATAACACCGCTGATGGGGATATTGGGGTATGCTGAGGTACTTACGTACAGTGTTGAGGACGAAGAATTACGAAGCATGGCACTAACCATTAAAAAAAGCGGGAACCGGTTAAAGGAAACCCTTAAGCATATTCTTGATATTTCAAAACTTGAATCTGAAAAAATCGAACCTAAAATCGAAAGTTTTGAAATACACCCTTTACTAATAGAATCATCACAGATCTTTCAGGAAAGCGCGTGGGTAAAAGAATTAACTCTCGATCTAAAACTGACAAATGAAGATCTTGTTGTTCTGGCTGACAAGAAACTTCTCAGGGATGTTGTTAATAATGTTATTAACAATGCAATTAAATTTACGAACGAGGGCGGGATTACCATTACATCGGAAATATCTGAAGTGTATGTATTAGTTAAAATTACCGATACCGGTATTGGCATATCGGAAAAAAGCCTTGATGTGATTTTTGATGAATTCAGGCAGGAGAGTGAGGGATTGAGCCGCAGTTTTGAAGGCACCGGTTTGGGGTTAACGATTGCAAAAAAGTATGCTTCCTTAATGAAATGTTCCATCGATGTAGAAAGCACTCCGGGCAGCGGCTCGGTTTTCACGATACGGATTCCAAAAGATAATAAAACTGACCAAAAAAACAATTTTACAAATAGCGTAAAGGGCGGAGAGATGACAGCTGCATCAGAAAAAACAATTTCGGTTCTGCTTGTTGAGAATGATGATATAAACCTTGATATTATTTCAAGGCAACTGGCCTCCATTTGCATCCCGGACACGGCAGTTAATGCCGCTGCCGCGATAGAAAAAGCAAAGAATAAACAATACGATATTATTCTTATGGATATTAATCTCGGGAAAGGCTTGAATGGCCTGCAGGCTGTTGCTGAGATAAAAAGTACCGGGAGGTATAACAATACCCCTATTGTTGCCATGACAGCATTCGCAATGGATGGTGATAAGGAAGAGTTTTTACAAGGAGGTTGCACACACTACATTGCCAAACCTTTTTCGAGAGAAGAGTTGTTGTTAACGGTAAAAGAGGCTTTGCAGTAGGCTGTCTGCAAGTCATCTTTTTTGCTCTATTACATTTTGTACGGGTAATGCTGCATTTTGTTATATGTAGAGCCAAAACAATTACAGAGGCTGGTTCCTCAATAAAAACATTTACCAATACCGTAATTGTTTAATGGGTTCACATGAAATTTTAGTGGAGTTCTATTAATTAATATCTAAAATAGTTGGTTGAAAAAATTCCGCTCCGCTGGAGCTGCAATGTATTTTTTGTTTCTGTTTGTTATGCCAGAGTTATTCTGTTTAAAGTCAAGAAGTATTTGTAAAAATTTCATCAAATTCACTGTACATGACAATGTACCATTTTGCTTTAGTT
>JACPGF010000015.1 GCA_016182615.1 Ignavibacteriales bacterium | reverse complement strand
TCTTCAATTCTGCCAAATGCAGTTACAACAAGCACTTCACAATTCGGAGAGATTGTTTTTATTCTGCCGAGTAACTGCAAACCGCTAACATCAGGTAGTCTCACATCGGTAACAACTACTGAAATATCCTCGTAATGCAATACTTCCAATCCGCTTTTGCCATTATCAGCTTCAATTACATTAAAACCTTCTAACCGAATTAATTTGGCTAAAAGCTTACGGTACTCGGGTTCATCATCGATAAGGAGAATGGTATCTTTCATTCAAGTCTTTATTATTTTCAAATAGAATTTACAGGAACCGCGTGTTGAAACAAAAAAACCTTACAACAGAAATTCGTAATCTGCTGTAAGGTTTTTTTAGAAGAACTACTATTTATTTTTTCTTAGCGTCTTTATCTTGTTTGGCTTTAGCCTCAAAATATTTTATTTCCGAGTCGCTGGCTTTTTTAAATTTCTCATCAAGTACCGAAATTTTAAACTGTTCTAATGCTTTCTGTACATCACCTTTGTTTTTGAACATAGTGCCCTTGTAGTAGGCAATTTGTCCTTCGGTAACCGTTTTCTTAAGGCTTAAAGCTTTATCAAATGACGCGATAGCAGCATCATACATTTTTTTCTCAGCCTGACAGCGTGCCAAAAATAACCAGTTTAAGTCACTTTCATTGGCTTCATTCCCTTTGGTAAAATTTTCAATTGCTTTATCATAGGTCTTATCCGCTTTTCTATCGTTGAAAAAAGCAAGACCCATTTGGAAATAGCAAAGCCCGATTTTTTCTTTCAAACTGGTTTTTGCCTGTTCATCAGCACTCATCGAAACCGCTTTTTCATAATCGGCAATGGCACTTGTGAAGTCTTTGTCCATATAATGAACAGAAGCCATTGCGATATACGCCTGTCCAAAAGTGCTGTTAAGAGCCACTGATTGTTCGAACATTTTAATTGCTTCCGCAGTCTTTTGCATTTTCTGATAGACAATACCCATTTGATAAATAGGTTTATAATCTTTCTTGATATCAAATGATTTCTGATAACTTGCTAAAGCTTCTTCATTTTTACCGGCTTTATATAATTCAATGCCCTTATTGTAAGCGCTGAGAGCTTGTTCGGATTGAATAGTGGCAATTTGCATTTCTGCATCGCCCTTTTTCTTTTCATCTGTCGAAACCGCCATAATCGTTTTATTGGTTCTAATCGCTTCATCAAGATTACCCATATCGTAATATGTACGGGCAATTAAAGCGAGTGCAACATCATTATTTGGATTTAGTTTTAATACTTCCTGAAAATCTTTTAGAGCTGCATCAAATTTTTGCTGCTTAAAGTAAGCAAAACCACGTTGCTGATAGAATTTCGGATCCTGCACTTTTTGCAAGCAGGAATCAAAATAAGCAACTGCATCGGTATAACTTGCAGCTTTAAGGCTTTCTATGCCTTTATTATAAAATTTTGCGGCTTCAGGATCCATTTTCTTGGTTGTATCCGCATCCTGTGCAAAAGTTGATGCAGATAGAAGAAGAAGAAACAGAAAGAAGAAGTTGCTTTTTTTCATGGGTGTCACTTTTTATTATTATTAAAAAAAATCCAAATTAGGGAAATGCCGGAAGCGGCAAATGAAATTATATATATTCACGAAAAGTAATGATATTTTTTTATCAACAAAAGTAAAAATTTATGCCTCTTTCGGTTTAGTCCACTAAATAGATAAAATTTGGTAATTTTACCCTAATAGGACCTGAAAAACCGTTAAAATCACTTTCCTGATCGCCGACACAGATGAGTATTTTATAACCTTTTTGCTCCAAGCTGTGCTGTATCTGCTTTTTATACTCCCCGGTCGATGAATAAGTTCCATGTCCATCCTTGACAATCAGAGTGTCAAACCCGGTGTATCCGGCAGATTCAAGATTCTTTTTAGTTGCCTCATAATGCCGGGTTTCCCTTCCTGTTACGAAAATGAGATGAATACCACGGATTTTTAGCGAATCATAAAACTCTTTAACCGGCGTGATTGCTTTTGCACTTGCAGTGTATATCCAATTGTCCCAAAGATCTGCCCGGTAACCAAAATCAAGCGATGCAATTTCCTGGTAATTATCCAGAGTGGTTTCATCAACATCAAAAACTGCGCAGGCTTTTTCCGGTACCGGGGTATTTTCAAGTTTTATATATGCCAACCGGATAATACTATCAACATCAGAGTAGTAGGAAGTTGTGTAATAATGTTTCAGGGCTCCCTTTGCCTGAGAAAGGTTTTGTAAGTTCTGAGAAAAAGTAACTGAAAATTGAAGAGTAAAAACAATCAGTACCATTTTAAGAGAAAAACTATCCATTCGTTTCCATAATTAATTTGTGTTTTGCAAAGATACTATTTTAGACGATATTTTTATAACACGATAGTTTTATCTATTTCTGAAAAGTTCATTATTGTTATTATTTGAAGTATTATTAAGATTATATAAAACTCTTATCTGTTCAAGTAAGTTAAAATAATGATACACTCTGAAAACACTAGTAAATACCCCGACTCCATCGCCGTCGAAGTCGTTATGCACGGCATGAAAGTTTCCATCAAACTCCATACCGGTTTTAGAAGTCATGACATAATCTTTGTAGTTTTGATCTCCTCCGGTTACTTCAATCCAATATGTTGTATAGAACCACGTGTAAGTATCCTTCAGATGTATCGTAAATACCTCTTCACTTGATTCATGAATATTATACAATGGAATAACAGTGCGAATGAAACCCTTGGATGCAACCTGATATTGCTCCCACGTTAAATAAGGATTTTTATGAATAAAATTGTACTCTCCACCTGGTGATTGCGGGTAAATGTTCATGGTATAAAATGTTGCATTATTATGTGCCCCTACATAAAAAGAAATTGAATCCCCGTATTCGAAATAGCCCAGATACTGATCGGAAGTAATAAGAGCACCGTGTAACAATTTTGTTTTGGCGGAAGTTTTACAGTATTTTCCATCAATATAACCACTTATATTTAGATCAATAAGCGAATCCTGAAAGCGGAATTTTAATATACCACGGTACATATCATATTTACTTACGTATGGCAATCGCACTCCTTTAAGAATAACAACAACAGAATCGGCATCTTTGAACTCACTGATATTGCTGCCAATAGGAAAATTTCTTTTCACTCGGATTTGACAATCACCATCAACCCCATTAATAAAGGCATCAACAATAAACTGAGGTTTATAATCAAAACCCTCAACTGAAACTGTTGGATCACCACAACTATTAAAAATCAATATTGAAAAAGCGATACACCAGATTATTAGTATTTTCATATCAGAACTGAACCTTACAACCAATGCTTGGTAAAATTGGCAGCATATTGGATTTTGCAATACGCTGTTGAATCCCCGCACTTGTTCCCTCGATGTCATAAGTTAAAAACCAAACATTTTTACGGTTGCCAATATTAAATACCTGCAGATAAGGGGTGATGAGAATATCATGATAGAGAAAATCGCAGGAGAGCCTTATATCTAACCGAATATATGGTGGAAGTTGAAGATTTGCTTGTTGCGCAAGAATGAAAGTAGAGTATGCATTTTTTCCTGAATTGAAGACAACGACATTTGCAGCGGAATCCACTCCCATTGATGTTGGAGCAGTTAAAAATTGACCGGAGGCATAAACAAAATTTGTTGAAAATATGACGGGGAGGGAAGATTTAATGATCCAGGATGGTAACACTTCCTTAGCCAAATCAAATACCATGATATTGCAGTATGCGTTCAATACATGTTCTTTGTTATATCTTGGTGTAAAGTATTCATTTCCAGCGAACGATTCAATCCGGTTTTTGTTATATGTGTATGCATAAGATAACCATCCGGTTATTATACCGTTTTCCTTGCGCCCAATAAGTTCACCCCCAATTACCTTACCATCACCCTCAAGAAAAACAGATTTTGTTTGATGGTAAATAGCCCGGTCTTCACTGTATTCATCAGGAGAAATCTGACCAAGTATGTTTTGATTGAAAACCTGAATTCGGGTATAGTTTTTATAGAATAATTCCAACCCGACATTATACTGCTTTGAGAAGTTTTTTTCAAAACCGCATATATAGTGCATTGTTGATGAGGGTAAAATATTTTCGTCCGAAAGTGCCCATACATTGGCAAAAAATGCCCGGGGCACTCTGTTAATAAATTGAAAATACTTTCCGATAGAAAAGAAAAGCCGTAGTTCTTCATCAGTATTGTATTCAACATGCAGTCTGGGTTCAGCCATAATTGCACTATTCAAATATGAATAGTTATTTAACCGGAACCCGGACTCTAACCGTACCAGCTTCCCCGCATTCCAAATGGTATTGATAAATGCCACGCTTTGCATAGCGCTCTGCGCGATATCAACTTCGAGCATGTCCCATTTTTGATCTAAAAAAACTTCAGGCCGTTTTATTTCAAAACCGGTTTTTATAGTAAAATCCGGTGAATATTTCCACGAAACACTTCCGTGTCCCCTTAATTCATGAATAGTATTATATTCATTCATTTCCATAAACTTAAAATCAAAAACAGAATGATACCCTGTATAAGCAATCCGCAAAGAAGAATTGAGAGAATTATTAAACTGGTGCTGCCATGAAATATTTCCCGCCAGATTCTTCCATTTATAGAAAAACCCGAATTGTTTTTTCATGTCTTTATCCATCAAATAATCAAGATTATCATTACTTGAAAAAATACTGAGACTGATCTTATCATTCTTTGTCAACCGGGCATCAAGTTTTAAATTGCCATCATAGAAATAATACTCCGGAATGTCTTTTGAAAATTTCGCGTATACTATATCAATGTAGGATCTCCTGATTGAACCGCTCAGTGTAAACATTTCTTTGATTGGTACTTGAAAGGCGGCTGTAACAGTTAACAGACTGAAATCAGCCACAAAACTTGGGGAATTAGTTGTATTTAAACCTGAGGAAATTACCATAAGCGAGGATAAGCGGCCACCATATTCGGCGTTAAAACCACCTTTGGAGAGGAAAACACTTTGAATATTATTCGTGTGAAAAACAGAGAACAAACCAAATGCGTGCTCAAGCTGATAAATCTCATTGCCATCCAACTGCACGATGTTCTGATCAGGAGTACCGCCCCGCACGTACATCGATGATGAGTAGTCGGAAATCGATGTGATTCCCGGTAATGACTGTAAGCCCCGGAATAAATCCGATTCAAGAATTCGGGGTATATTGTTCAACTCCTTCCCGCCAATCATATCACCATTTCCCTTTATTGATAATGAATCAAAATCCAGCCCGGATCTAGCCTCGATAACTACTATTTTTGTTGTTAACGTATCCGGCTGCAGATAAATATTAAGAGGCTGCCCACCGGTGAAAGATTCGTGTGTGTAACTTATAACTTTTGATTGAAACCCAATAAAGGAAACGGTGAGGGTTATGCCGGCATTTGCCTGAATTGGGAATGAAAAATATCCGTTTTCATCGGTTATGGCACCCGCGGATCTATTTAACCTTACAGTTGCCCCGCTTAACGGCTCGTTATTAACAACACTTAGCACATACCCGCTCAGAACCGGAGTTTTTTCCTGCGCAAATAGTTTGTTTGGCACAAACAGAAGCAGAAATGCCATGAACAAATACACATTGTTGAATCGATAATACCGGTCAGCCCAAAAGGGAATAGTCAAAACTCCGCCATAACTGAATTTGTCAATTTTGTTAATTCTCAAAGTAAGTAATTTCGCTGAAACTTAATAGAGGAGTTGGAGAATTATTGATATGGACTTTTCTGTGTTTTTTATTTAGTCTTAAAAATATCGCCTCTATAAAAATGCTTAACAAGGAGTATTAAACCGCCTCTTCGCCCGGGGGGAAAAAACAACTAAACAAAATGGGCTTCAGTCCCAATTCGAAGTATTACCGAAGATGCTTTGAGAGAACCAGGCTTCAAGGGAGCTTTATCCACCGGTGAGTTGGTTAACTTACCAAGGTAAAGTCCAGTGGAATTTCAAATATTACATACTTTTAAAATTACAACTCTTATTGCAATAGTGCCAGTATTCTGAAGTTCTTGATTTTAATCTTTTGTTATCTATTTTCTTAATAGTAAATTTTTAATACAATACACTTGGGTTTACACTTTGACTTTTGCCCTCATTTTTCATTGTTCATTCTTAATTATTCATTGCCACAACACTATTGTGGCATTTCACCGCTTGATGAGTGTAAACCTGAGCGTATCAACCAATGCAGATGCAAATACGCCAATCCCCTGCCCTACAAGGTGCAGCTTAGGCTCGTGAAAATTCCCGTCAAATTCTTTAACGTTTTTTGAAGTGAGCACAAAATTTTTAAAATTTTCATCACCTGCATACACGATAACCCTGTACGAGGAATAAAACCAAGAATTAAATTCTTTAATCTGATGAAGAAGTGTGTCTTTTGTGCTGCTTTGCACGTTTAGTATATAACTTGCCTGATAACGGAAATTGTTAAAAGATTCTTCCAAATCCTTTTGTTCGATGTTTGGCAGATATTTGTTTTCAAATGCAAAATTTTCAAATGTGGCTGTGTCCGGAATAATTGAAAATGCATAAAAACCTGAATTTGTCGATGGAATGAGTTTAACTATAACACTATCGCCGTAATAGAAGACGCCCATATCTTTTTGCATCAACTTTAATTCTCCATCCGGAACCGTTGTTGAGCCGCTGGTAGTAAGCAGTTTCCCATCAATTTTACCGGAAGCCTTTAAAGTATAGGTCATCCCTTTTTGTACAATAATGGAATCGTGATAGAAAAACCGGTACATCCAATTGTATTTTAGCGGTATATCGTTTATACTAACTTGAACATCCGAAGGAAATAACGAAGTCGTGTCAATGGATTGGTTTAACGGGAAATTGCGCATTATCTGAACGCCGTACACCGGTTTACCCGGATAGAGATAGGCGTTTACAACCAGCTTTGGTATATACTCAACACTGGTAATTTCAACATCCGGATCACCGCACGATGAAAAAAATACTGAAAGTAAAATTGTTGCAGCTAATAAAATTTTGTTCTTCATAATAGTTCCTCTAAAACTTAATATTAACGCCAATACTCGGTAGTATCGGCAGCATATTAACTTTTTCAATTTCCTGCTTTAATGTGGTACCTGTTAATTCTTCATTATAGTTAATAAACCATACATTTTTACGGTTCCCAAGATTGAAAACCTGCAGGTACGGTGCAAGCACCCATGAACCATAATCGATTTCGTATGTAACACTTGCATCTAATCGGATATAGGCTGGCAGCCGGTATTTATTAATTGATGAAGGATACAAAGAGTAACCCGGAATTTCTTTACCACCAGAAATTACATCATTCCAATCAGGTAAATCATTTATAAAATAAGCTGATGACGGTACCGTTATCGGTTGTCCGGAAGAATAGACAAAATTCATTGAGAAAAACCATTTTTTGTCAGAGAATTGATGAGGCTCATCTTTTAATTCTGCACGTAAATGATTCCAATCAACATTTACCACTGCATTTACAACATGTGACCTGTCGTGCCGGGGTATATATGTTTCTCCATTGCTGATTGCATCGAAAACATACTCGGTGCGAGACAATGAATATGCCAGCCACCCGGTTACAGAACCAACATCTTTGCGAACCATTAATTCAAGCCCGTATGAGTTTCCGTCACCACGGTTAAAAAGACCTTTGGTTGTGCTGTAAAATGGCTTTCCATCTTCGTAGCCCGATGGCTCAACTTCTGCTATGACTAGTTGATTATATTGATAAATACTATGATATTTCTTGAGGTAAACTTCAGCCTCAAATTCATACACTTCACTTATTGCTTTTTGGTACCCGATAATATAATGATCAGCGGATGATTCTTTGACGAACTCATCTGCTGTAGTCCAGATACTACTAAAAAATAAACGGGGTATTCTATTGATATACTGGTAATATTTTCCGCATGCAAATTTTAGATTGGAGGACTCGGTAAGCCGGTATTTTGCCGAAAACCTGGGCTCAAAATTTTGATAGTCAGCGTCAGAATTAAAATAATTATACCTGATTCCCGGTTCCATTTCAAGATCATCAAAAGGTTTCCAATTCCCGCTCAAGTATCCAATGGTATGTGTCCTGTTTTTCGAGACATCCACTTTGCCATTATCCCAGAACTGCTGCAGCATACCACCGAGAAATTTTTGTTCAAACCCAAATTTAATGTTGATGGAGGAACTATAGTAGTATTCCAAAGCACCCTTCAATGAAAAATCATGAATTTTGTTTTTTTCACGGAAATTTACTGATTCAAAATTAAAATCCGATTGAAAAGCGCTGTATGTTGTCCAGAAACTCGAAAACAGTTTCGAACTGAAAACATGCCGCCAATTGATACTGGATGTTTTATTCCCCCATTCATATAAAAAGCCGAATGAGCTTGGTTTGTCTTTATCAACCCGGTAATCGAGGTTATCATTCCCGGCAAAATAGCTGACGGTCAGTTTATCCTTCCCGCCTATGTCAAGAAACATCTTAAGATTACCATCGTAGAAATAATAAGCAGGGATTTCTTTTACCAATTTTGCATAGGTCTGGTCTATATAAGTTCTTCGAAATGACCCGGAAAGTGAGCCGAAAGAACCGAGAGGCATTTGCAGAGTAGTGGAAGCTGCAATTAAACTGATGTTGGCAAATCCTTCAAATTCATTCCGGTTGCCATCAAGGTTGGTAACATTAAGCACAGAGGAAAGACGACCGCCATACTCAGCACCAAAGCCGCCTTTAGAGAGTTCCACTTTTTTAATTGCATTCGTATTAAATGTTGAGAATATGCCAAATGCATGCTCAGGGTTATATACATCAGTCCCATCAATGAGGTACATGTTTTGGTCGGGGGTACCGCCGCGCACATAAAGCGCGGATGAAAAATCTGATAACGCCGTAATACCGGGAAGAGTTTGCAATGCACGCAATAAATCAGCTTCGATAACGCGGGGTATTTTATTTACTTCAGATGACGAGAGGTTAACTTTAGAAACAGGCTTCTCGTAGAGTTTATCTATCGTCCGTACAGAATCTGCCGTAATAACCACCGTGGAAGTCTGAATAGATTCAGGGGCAAGATATACCTTTACTTGTTCTGCCTCAGGTTTATCCAGTGTAACAATAACTGTTTCGGTGGTATATCCAATATAAGAGACAACAAGGGTATAGTCTGCATAAGCAATATCAGTAATAACAAAGTAACCGCTGTTATTTGTTGTTGCACCAGCCTTTTTGTTTTTAACCTGAATAGTTGCCCCTATTAGGGCTTCACCGTCCTTTTTATCAATGACATAACCTGAAATATCGCCAACCCTGTTCTGAGCATGTATAAAGCCGGAAACAGTGATAAAGAGTAAAACGTACAGAAAGTTTTTTTTCATTAAAATCATAGTATAATATATGAATATTGAACCCATGTATTCAATTTTAAGTTTCTAAATATATCCTGATAAACATAAAAAATCCGCACGATTCCATACCATGCGGATTAAAAAACGAGTATCTGATTTATCTTCTTTTAATAGTCACATCACCGCCGGTTGAATTGGCTTTAATCTCAGGACCTCCGCCATTTACCTCGGCTTCAAATTTAAATGCTGATGATTTTTTAAGACGTGATGTATTAAGATTGCACTCGATATCACCACCCAAAGAAGTAATGTTTAAATTGGCTTTTAAGTCAGAGAATAAAACCAAATCAATATCACCACCGGTGGATGAAAGACTAATACCCTTGTTCTCACCATCATAAGAAACTTGTATATCACCGCCGGTGGAGCTGGCATTAATTTTACCTTCTTTAGCACTCACTTCAATATCACCGCCGGTTGATGAGGCAGTAACGTCTCCCTCGATATAAGTACATTGAATGCCGCCGCCAGCCGTGTTACATTTTACGTTGCCCTGAACATTCGCCATAATTATATCACCACCAGCAGTACTGCATACATAACGGCCCTGGGCATCACGGACTTCTATATCGCCTCCTGAAGTATTAAGCTTAGCATCCCCGTCTATACCGGTATATTGTATATCGCCGCCGGCAGTTTCTATATTGGTATGAAATTCATTGGGCTCTAATATTTCAACTGTCAAACCTTGATCAACTTCCATCATTTTAGACCAGAAGCCGCCTTTTTTCTTGATTTGAATAAGCACCATTCCGTCTTCATCATGAAATCTAAATTCAAAGTAATCTTTAGCTTTAATTGAACCATGAATTTTAACCAAAATTTCATTTTTATTCCAACCTGTTACCCTTACGTCTGAACCTGGTGCTTCTAACCTTAATTTACCACCCGGTTTTACTTTAAAGGTTTTCTCTTCAATCACTCTGCTATCATCAGCACTGGTATTATTTACCATAAAAAGTACTGATAAAACAATAGCTGCCAAAAGTATTGTCTTTTTCATCTGCATTTCGCCGTTCCTTTCTATTAAAGGTTCTAAATTCTTAAGTGCATTGTAGCGCCTTTCCGGAAAACGTGCAGGCATTGAATGATA
>JACPGF010000312.1 GCA_016182615.1 Ignavibacteriales bacterium | reverse complement strand
TGATTATGCCGAAGAAGGCAACACCGTTAAAGCCGCCAATGGCACGCTGCATTACCCGGTGACCGTAAAATTACCCGGAAAACTGCATGAAAATTTACACTAAATCAGGAGATGCCGGAGAGACTTCTCTTTTCGGCGGGCGCAGGGTTTACAAGGACGATACCCGTCTTGAGGCTTATGGCACTATTGACGAATTAAATGCCGTGCTTGGAGTGGCGCAATCAACCGCGAAAGATTTGCTCACTAAAGAAATCATAAAATGGCTGCAAAACACTCTATTTATTGCCGGTGGTGAACTTGCCTCTCCTGATACTGTAGCCCGAAGCGGAGCTTCGAACAGCTCAGTTGTTACCGATACTATTCAGCAACCGGAAACAGCAAAACCACAGTTTCAAATTCCCGTTATTCTGGAAAAACACTCCCAGCAAGCGGAAACATACATCGATAAAATGCAGGCAGAGCTACCCGAGTTACGCGAATTTATCCTTCCCGGCGGAACAGCAGCCGCGGCGCATTTGCATGCCGCGAGGACAATATGCCGCAGGGCGGAGCGGGTAATTATTACCCTTACAAAAACAGAACAAGTCAGTAAAAATTTAGTTATCTTTGTAAATAGATTATCCGACTTATTATTCATCCTTGCCCGTTGGGAAAATTACCAAAGCGGGGAGCAGGACGTGAAGTGGGAAAAATAAACAGTTTTGGCTTCTTGCCGGATCATTTCACCCGGGGGTGAAATTTGGTTTCGACGGGGTCAGCGAATCTGTAAATGGCGTGCCGTGTTCTCCGAAACCACGTTAAAAAGACGGGAAAACAATACAAGGCGAATCTAATTACGCCCTCGCTGCTTAATTAAAAGCAGCCGTTTCTCTAAAGTAAGCTCACCGGCTTTAGAAGAAGCGCCGTTTAGGTGAGATAGCCAAAGTGAGAGACGGGTAGCAGAGGCGAATCTTCCACACCGAATAGCTTGCCGGCAATCCTGTTTGCCGGAGTACCGGCCGGCGAAATTAAATGACAAACTACGCATGTAGAAGTTTACGGGGTCCTTTCTTCGGACGCGGGTTCGACTCCCGCCACCTCCACCAATTATATGTCGGTGTCGGGTTTATCCGCCACCTCCACAAAAGTCTTTAAACCGTGTGCATTTGCCACGGTTTTTTATTAGCTGGTTGAAGCATTTTAAGTATGATAACTATTGTAAGTAAATAAAGTTTTGATTTTTCTCTCCGAATAAAAAATCTAAAATGTTTTCATTTGCATTTTTAATTGATAAAATTTCTTTTATATTCATTTTACTGAACTTTTACAATAATTACATGTTCAGTTCAAATATTCGATTAATTACCAATTAGTCAGTTCAAAGGAGCACCGATATGAAACAAATGTTTTTCTATACTGTATTGTGCTTAGCATTTTGTTGTACGCTTTCATTAGCCGATGAAAAACCATCAACAGGCGGGAAGACGGCAACAACAACTAAAGAGCAAGCAACGGATACCAAAAACAGTAAAACTATTACTGTAGGAATCTACATTACACCAATTCTTTCACCCGCTGTACTCAAGGTTTTTCAACCTGACGTGTACAAAACTTTAAATGCAATTAAAGTACCAAGGACTACCGACAACGGCGGTTGTTGATTATTTCCCCGGGTCACTTTGACCTGTCAGTGTTTAATACTTACCGGAACAGGTTGTCATCGTTAGCGATGACACTTTCCGGTTATGCAAAAATTTTTAAAAGTTAAAATTTAATAACATAAAACAATAGTAAAATGGCACAAATCAATCCTCACATTAATTTCAACGGAAATGCCGAAGAAGCATTTACATTTTATAAATCTGTTTTTGGCGGAGAGTTCACGGAGATCATCCGCTTTAAAGACATAGCAAGCCCTGAGTTCCCGGTCTCAGAGAGTGAAGCAAATAAAATACTGAACATTGCTTTACCTATTGGAAATAACGTTTTGCTGGCAAATGATGTTCCCGAAAGTATGGGACGGACAAATGAAAACGAAAACAGAAGTAAAATTTCAATACGTGCCGAAAGCAAAGAAGAAGCAGATAAATTATTTAATGGACTTTCTGCAGGCGGGCAAATTGAAATGCCAATTGAAGACGGCCCCTGGGGTTCTTACTTTGGTATGTTCAGGGACAAGTACGGCATTGAATGGATGGTTGATTTTAACCCAAAAAAATAGTGGGAAATTGTAACCTAAGGCAAACAAAAACTGTTAACAAGCGGTTTGCAGCCATTGCAGGACGACACCTTGAAATAATTGAACAATCTGAAATGATGACAAAAAAAACATTAAAGACTTGTAAAAAAGGACATCAATACTATTAAGGCAGTGTCTGCCCGACTTGCCCGACTTGTGAAGAAAACCGGAAACCAAAAGACGGTTTCATTTCATTGCTCTCTGCACCTGCAAGACGGGCAATAGAGAATGCAGAAATCATGTCACTTAAACAACTTTCACAATATTCGGAGAAAGACCTTTTAAAACTTCACGGTATTGGCAAGACAGCAATACCAATAATAAAAAGTAAACTAAACAAAGCAGGACTTGCATTCAAAGACTGACAATGTAACAATTCTGTTAACATTGGTCTTTACATAGCCTCGCTGAATATGAACCATAAACAAAAATTATCATGTCATTTCAAGCATACATAGACAACATCAAAACCAAGACAGGTAAAAGCCCTGACGACTTCAAGAAACTTGCAGAGAAAAAAGGTTTTTTGAAAAATGGAGAATTAGTTAAAACCGTAAAAGCCACTGAAATTACAAACTGGCTTAAAGACGAATTTGCATTGGGACACGGGCACGCGATGGCAATTTATGCAATATTCAAAGGAAAAATTGAATAAACAAAATCACAAAAGAGTATATTGGAAAAATGTAATTCCGGGAAGGAATGCTTTGAAAGCCAGCCTTTGGACACTTTAAAATCTTAAAGGCTTTCAAAACAATGCTACCGAATGTGAAGAATTATTCAATGAACTGAATATGACTCCAATCATCATTTCAGTAAGCAAAATTGCTAAACCCAGCCATTTCACAACTGTAATTCGCTGCGGCGAATTCAAATTCCCTCTTGTTCGCGGTGGTGAACTGGGGCGCAACTAACCATTATTTTAGAAAAATTTTGAGGTTCTTTTTATTACCTATACCTGTATAATTTGCCCCTCTTTTAAGCTAAAATATTTGTGTATTGTGCTTTTTTGAAATGACTTGAAGCAAATTGTTGAGGGATAATTTTTAAGCCTTTGGTATTTTTTTCTTGTCCATCTTTCTATTATTATTGCTATCATTGAAAAAACAAATTAAAATAATGATTACAGAACAAACGATAGAGCAAATAAAAAGAATTCTTCTATCCGAACATGAAATAGAACAAATAATTCTGTTCGGATCCCAAGCCCGTGGTGATGCAGATAAAAACAGCGATATTGATTTATTACTGATTTCCAAAAATATTCAAAACCGCTTTGAACTTATATCCCTTTTGATTTTGATATACTGGCAATTACCCCTGAAGAATATGACCGTGATAGGCAAATATATGGAACTCTCGCAAGATATGCCTCTCAGGACGGGAAAGTAATTTATGGCTCCTAATAACGAAGCAATCCATACAAAAGTGAAACAATGGTTTGAAATTGCCGAGGAAGATTTTCATCTTGCTGAACAATCGTTTCGAATTTCGTCACCTGTCCCTTATCGCCTAATTGCTTATCACTGCCAGCAGTCAGCTGAAAAATATCTTAAAGGGCTTTTGGTGTTCCTCCAAATTGATTTCCCGTACACTCATAGCATTGAACGATTATTGGTATTAATTCCATCTAATCTGGTTTTACCTGCTTCATTTTCAGAAGCACAAGATCTCAGTGATTATGCCATTGCAAAAAGGTATCCTGACTATTATGAAAAAGTCACTAAAGAGGATGCCGAAAGAACCTTTGTTCTTGCTTTGATGGTTAAGAACTTTGTACTTTCAAATGTACACCTTAATTAAATCATAAAATACTTGAGTTAGTTATAGCGGGATTCTAAGTTACGAAAAGAGGTTTTGTAACCTCTCTTTACTATTCTTTTAACTTTTTTCGCTCCATATTCGTTATGCTAAACTTGTAACATCCCAATAAACGGTGGAACATATTTCGTTCCTACGGAACTTAAGCCCATTTTTGATATTTTTTTCTATAGATATTTCATCCCGATGGGACTTAGGAGAGGCGCAAAACAATACTGGTTCAGGTGTTAGACTTTGGGCAGTATAGAAAGTTGATTTCGCACAAATCACTTTTTTACCCAATTGTTATTCCGCTGGTTCTAAGTCCCATCGGGACGAAACCCGCCGCGGCGGATAGCATCACGAAACCCAACAAGGCCAAAGTTCCGGAGGAACGAAATGATTGGTTCTAAAAAGCCGTCAATGCATTTGACGGCTTATAACGAATTTCTCCTCAGGTTTATGCTACCATCACTTCATTAAAACCAGCTTTTTAACGGAGGTAAATTTCTCCGTCCGCATCTCGTAAAAGTAAACACCGGACGGATATTGAGCCGCGTTCCATTGAACGCTGTGATACCCTGATTCCATTACCTGATTGACTATGGATGCTATTTTCTCGCCGAGATAATTGTATACGGTTAATTGTACATTCGTTTTTTCAGGCAGCTCAAATTGTATGGTGGTTGCCGGGTTAAACGGATTGGGATAGTTCTGCAACAGGCTGAATGATACAGGCGCTTGTGCAACACTCTTGTTAATTTCCAATGGTGTTCCGTCAATCAGGAAAATTTTAGCCTCGTTTGCCATGAGGTTAAAATTGTACGTGTTTAACTCATCAGCAGTAAGCGTAACCGTGGTATTCTGCAGCAGATTGTTCAGTTTATGGCTGCCAGCTGATACATTGTTTGTAAAATTGACCGTGATAGTATTTGCATTGCCGTTGAAATTGGCAACGGTCAGCATGGTGTTTGAATCCGATTTAGTCAGATAACTATATACCGTATTGGGACTGCTATTAGGGAGATTAACGAGCGCGGCGTTGTTACGGATGTACTGCTTTTTTATCTGCACCAAACGTTTAAAATAGGGTGCTGCATTATTCGGATCCGTCCAGTTAATTTTATTGCGCTGAGTTAATTCACCAACTTCCGCGCCGCCGAAAATAAGCGGTATGCCGTTGGCTGTTAATATAACCGTGTGCCCGAGTTTTGATTTGACTATACCGAACTGCGAAGCCGCCCGTGAAATATCGTGGTTTTCCAAGAAGTGCATCGCGTATGAATTAGCAGGATATGTTTTAGCCAGTACCGTGTTAAGCGCCGGTACGCTGCTTGTGCCGTTAAGCGCCGTGTAGAGCGCGCCTGAGCCGTTATTCATCAGCGTCCAATCATAAGCAGCATCAAACTTTTGATTGAAAATGTCAAGCGTCTGCCCGCTGAATTGATTATCGGCAGGGGATTCGGCGAGTAAAAATATTTCCGGTTTAATTTTCTTCAACTCTTTTCGGAATGTTTTCCACATTGCACTGTTCCGTAGTTCAATGCCCCAAGCAACATCGCAGCGGTAGCCGTCTATGTCATACTCACGCACCCAGTATGCAGCCATATTAATGAGATAATTTGTCACTTCCTGATTGGTAACATTAAGATTTGGCAGGCTTGTCCAATCGTAATAGTAGGCGTAGCCGGAACTGCCGGGAGCGCCGCTCCAATTGTAATAACTGGCAAAAGGAGATTGCCCTTTAAGGTTTAACACGTTTTTAAAAAACGGGTGCTCTGTCCAGGTATGGCTTATTACCAAATCCAGGATTACCCGTATGCCCTTTGCATGCGCGTTTTGCACGATAAGCTTTAGATCGTTTTCGGTACCAAATGCCTTATTGATTTTGTAATAGTCTCTTGTCGAATAGCCGTGGAGGCTGTCTCCGTCAAAAATGGGAGTCATCCAAATAGCATTTACCCCAAGATTGGCTATATGATCCATTTTTTCAAGAACACCTTTTAAGCCGGTCTTTGTCTGCCCGAATGTTGGGGTAAAGATTTCATACAGTACTAGGCTGTCAATCCATCCGGCATGCTCGGTATTATCCATAATATGTAGTGAATCACTGTTTGCTTTCACTAAACATCCGCCAATATTATAATTGCCTTCCGTATCCATGACTTTTACTTTAAAGATGTATTCTCCATTTACATTTGGTATCGTTACTTGAATGCCAGTTCCGGTTTCATTCCCCGTTAGCAGTTTAACGGGATTCAAGTTCCCCTCGTACCAACTGTATGTTAACGGCAAGCCAAGAGGTGACGATGCAGTTACAACAGCGTTAAGTTGTCGGCCATTAGCACTATTGGACATTTGCAATATCGGCTGAATATCCGGTTTGTAAACAAATGTATCAATCTTTTCGGTAACACCGATGTTTGAAGTGAGTGTAACCTTTACGATGTTATTACCTCGGAGGAGTGTTACAGGATATACAAATGCCTTGTTGGTATCAATTGTCACCGGGAGAATTGTACCATTAAACTCAACACGGAAACTAGTTATTTGGGCGTTGCCTGTTTTTCCGTAAAGCATAATGTTTGGTTTCTTATAGATGATGTCTTCCGTTAATAAATCCAATGTCGGGTTGTTGGAAATATTGAATACCGTGCTTCTGGATTTTGTTCCGTTTGCGGTTGTTAAAGTTAATAAAATCGTATTGCGGCCATTGATTACATCACCTGCTGCGACCGTATACTTAAATGTTTTTGTGCCAGCATTATAATTGGCATCAGTAAGCGGGATGATATTGCCGTTTATTTTTAAAGTAAAATTTGTGAAATTGACTATTGCTTGGGCATTATGGGTGATTATGGCTTTTATTGGCTGCAAATCCGCAATATTGGTTAAGGCAGTATCTAAAGGCCAGAAATAGGTAATCATCGGGTCAGAAACGGTTAGCTGTGAATTGTTGTACATCGAGCCGTCGGTTATCGGGTTATTGGGGTCGGTAAACCAGTTCCCATCAACGATAAATTTATATTGATAGACTGCCGGTGTTAAGCCGACGGTTATTTTATGAGCCCGGAAACTGCTGTCATAAGACATCACGTAACTAGCGTTGTTTGTTGTCCATCCGTTAAAACTGCCTGATATGCGGACGGTACTGTAATTGGTTGTTGTGGGATTGTATATAAAAGTAACTGGAATGGACTGAGAAAAAATCAGCACGGTGTTTAACACAATTATTAAAAAGAGTAAATTTTTCATCTGTTTATCCGGTCAGGAAATTCTTAAATAATGGAATTCTAATGCAAGCTATAAATTAGTGATATTAGTCTAAATAATTGCCTTACTTTGCAGACGGAAGAAGTTATGAATAATTAACTCATGTTACGCGAAATAGGTAAAAATGGTTAAATTGCGGTGTTCAAAAAAGTGAGTCAAGAGATGCGAAATGCGATGCTTGATTTATATGCTGAATACCTCATCAATTCATTTTCCTATACAACAGCAACTGGCTTATCGGAGTTAACCGATGGCACCATTAGTCATGACCGGGTAAACCGCTTCTTCAACGGGGATATCTGTATAGGGAATATGCTCTGGTAAATAATTAAACCCATCATCCGGGAAATAAAAGCGAAGATGGCTTCGTAGTCTTTGATAATACCTTAGAAGAGAAACCCTACACTGACGAAAATGAAATTGTTACCTGGCATTACGATCATAGCAAGAGCCGTAGCATAAAGGGAATCAACATTGTGAATGCCTTATATGTAAATGACAAGGGATGCATTCCGCTTAATTACGACATAATCAGCAAGACAAAGATTGTTGTTGATGAAAGAACCGGGAAAAAAAGCGGATCAGTGAAGAGACCAAAAATGAAAAATACCGGAGAATGCTTAGTCAAATAGTAAAAAAAGGAATTAAATTCCGCTATGTACTCAATGACATCTGGTATGCATCAGCAGAGAACATGATCTATGTAAAAGAAACGATCAAAAAAGATTTTATTAGGCCCGTTAAGTCGAATCGGAAAGTAGCTTTAACCCGAGCAGCC
>JACPGF010000311.1 GCA_016182615.1 Ignavibacteriales bacterium | reverse complement strand
CCGTCAGAATCGAGCATTTGCAGCATAGACTCCTGCCCCCCGGATTTTGGACCGGAAGCATAGATATCTACCGATGCCGCCCTGAGCAGGCGCACCTGTCCTTTCTCTTTTACAAAAACACCAAACTTTGTATCATTACCTTCATGGTAAACACAAATAACGGGTTTCATTAAACAGCCGTAAGAATTTGTTGCATTCTTGTTTTGTTGTTCGAGTACGCGATTGCAGTTTCAAGAGAAATCTTTTTCATCGAATACAGGCGTTTTAAATCCTGTTCCAATGTAAGCATTCCTACCTGCGCACCCTGATTAATCATCATGTAGATTTCACTCGTATTATTATTCTTTATTGCCGCTTTTACACTTGCATTTACTAATAAAACTTCTTTTGCCAATGTTATTTTACCATTTATCGTTGGCACCAGTTTTTGCGACACAACACAAGTAAGCACGTCAGCAAGCCGGTTTCTTACACGATCTTGTTCACTAGGATGAACCTCTGCAATGATACGGTCAATGGATTCAACTGCCGACGAAGTATGAAGGGTTGAAAATACTTTATGACCCGTATCGGTTACTTCCAATGCCGCCATAATCGTGTCCGGGTCTCTCATTTCACCAATAATAATAATATCCGGATCCTGCCGCAATGCCTGCACGACACCATCCTTAAAAGAGAGAACATCACGGCCAACCTCACGGTGCTTTATTATTGCCACATTGGAACGGTGTACAAATTCGAGTGGAGAAGCAATAATAACAATATGTGCCGGATCTATTTTATTGTGCATATCAATAATCGCATCAAGCGTACTGGATTTTCCGGAGCCGGTAATACCAGTGATTAAGGTTAACCCGAACTTAATATACGTATGGCTTAATGATCTAAGAACATTTGGATGAAATTCAAATGATTCAATTGGACGGAGTGTTGTCGAAATGGATCGCATGTTCAAACAAACATTATCAAGATCAAAATATACCGTGCACCTGAACCGTTGGTTTTGCCCTTTACGTTCATGCAGATAAGTATATGAAAAATCAAGGCTCCTCGTAACGGTCAGATACCTTCTTTGATTTTCATTTAACAAATTAATTATTAGAATGGCAGCTTCATCAAGCGTTAACTTGGGCAAATCTTTGATTCGTTCTTTTTTACCATAAGTACGCATCCAAATATAACCATCGCTGGCATACCCGCCAATTTCTATATCAGATGATTCACGCTCAACCATATTGGTAAGAACACGGTTAAAAAACTGGAGAAACAGCGCGCGGTCTTCAGATACAAAAACATTGAACTTCTCGATAATATAATTAACTCTATCCTGCCCAAACACTGTTGAAGGAATTGCGGCAACAAGTTTGGAATTGATTGTATTTTTAAGCTGTTCTACCATAATTATTTGCTGCCTTAATCTTCCATAGTTGATGAAATGACTTCTTCAAAAGAGCAGAGGCCGTTTTTAACTTTATCCAAACCGCTCTCCCGTAAATTTAATGTACCATCTTTTTTTGCCTGATTTCTTATTTGTTCTTCATCAACATCATCACCGGAACGGACGATGATTTGCCGCAATTCCTTTGTAAAATACAAAGCTTCATGAATCGCGAGCCTGCCTTTATACCCGCTGCCACCGCACTTCTCGCACCCATTGGCCTCGTAAAGTTCGTAATTTTTCCATTCTTCGTAATCCAACTCCAATGTTTTAACTATTGCAGGATCAAGTTTGGTGAGCCGTTTTTTACACGTGCAGAGTTTTCTGATAAGCCGCTGCGCGACAATAATATTAATTGCGTATGCTATAAGAAAGGGCTCTATCCCCATCTTATATAAACGGGCAACAGCACTAGGGGCATCGTTGGTGTGCAAAGTTGAAAAAGTTAAGTGTCCCGTATTTGCAAGTTTAATTGCAACTTCGGCGGTTTCTTTATCACGCATTTCACCCACCAGTACAATATCCGGGTCGTGGCGGAGAATGGCTCTTATAGCCTGCTCGAAATTCATTTTAGCCCCTATCTTCAGTTGCCGGGCACCTTCTATAACATACTCAACAGGGTCTTCAACTGTTAACACATTTACTGTTGGGTCTATTACTTGATACAAAGCAGCAACCAGCGTGGTACTTTTACCCGATCCGGTAGGGCCTGTCAATATTACCATTCCTTGCGGCGAATTGATTGCTTTTTGAAAAGAATCGTTAGCATAGCCGATAAGTCCAAGCTTGCTAAGGTCTTTTATTACCTTCCGGTCATCAAGAATACGAATAACGATACTCTCGAATTTATTCTTCAACTCCGTGCCAACCATGGGCAGAACCGAAACACGGAACCTGATAATATGCCCGTCTATTTCACGCTGGATAAAACCATCCTGGGCTTTTTCACGCTCAAAACGGTCCAACCCTCTGGAACGATCCTTAACAACAGCTATCATCGCTTCAGGCGAAGTGTTATCCTGCGCGTGCCACAATTGCAGGTTACCATCAATACGGAACATTATATCGGTGCGTTTGTATGTGCGGGGAACAAAATGAATATCGCTCACTCCCCTTCGAGTTCCTTCAACCAAACCGGCTTCAACTATATTCACCAAAGCGGATTTGTTTATTTCTGCATCAAGTTCTGTTTCATCAAGAGAGCGGTCATCTGAATCTTCCATCGAAATTTCAGAGGGTATATCTTCAAGCATTTTCAAGAATTCGTTCTCGGGCGGGAATAATTTATCCATCACCCTGTCATATTCTTTTTTTCGGATGAAAATTACTTCATATTTTTTGGCATTTAGTCCAAAGGCTATTTTCGGAATATTTCTCTCGGTGGGGTCTATCGCTGCAACAAGTAGTTTATCTTTTTGCCGTTCATCAAATTTATAGGGTAAAACACCAGAAGTCCGCATTAACTCTTTTAACGAGTCCTGAGCCGTGCTCACCATTTTTTTAATACCCTCGGATATTTCCGCGGGCATATCTTCAATAGGGATATTAAACTCTCTAAATGCATAGAGCGCGGCAACTTCAGAAAAAATCTTATCATGCTCAAAACCATACTCCTGTACCAGAATTTGAGCAAGGTTCCTTTTATTTTTTAATTTATCATTGTTCTTCGCGTTTAATGCTTTTTCAAGCATATCCGCATCGATGATGCCCTTTTTAAAAAGCAGATAACCGATTTTATCGGTAAACTCAATCGT
>JACPGF010000310.1 GCA_016182615.1 Ignavibacteriales bacterium | reverse complement strand
TTATGTGGTTCGCGTGCATATAACTTGATATTCGGGAACTGTAGTTTATTTAGTCCACCACCTAAAGTGCCGATCCACAAGATGTTACTATTATCAAAGTAAAGAGCCGTAATGATATTACTACTTAAAGTTGCAGGGTCGTCAGAATCATGAGAAAACCACCTCACTTTCTTACTTTTACTGTCAAACTGAGCAAGCCCCCCGCCCCAAAATCCCAACCAAATATTTCCTTTAGAATCTGTTATTGAACTCCAAATTTCGCTGCTTTGTAATTCCGAATCCGGAAAACGTATAAATCTTTTTGATGATCTGTCAAATTGGTTAATCCCGCCTCCAAAAGTGGTAATCCATAATCTACCCTCGCTGTCATCAAAAATCGACGAGACGTAATTAAAACTGATAGAATTGCCATCAGAAGGATCGTGTACAAAATGTTCAAACTTTCCCGTCGCGATTTCCAGCCTGTCTAAACCACCTCCCTCGGTCCCTATCCAAAGCATCCCATGTTTATCCTCATACATGCAATTAATAAAGTTACTCCCAATACTATTGCTGTTCGCGGGATCGTTTTTATAACGCTTGGATTTGAGTGATTTTGTATCGAAACAATTTAACCCCGCGCCAAAAGTGCCCACCCATATCTTGCCGTTTTTCCCTTTTGCCAATTGTAAGTATTTGTTCGAACTGATAGAATTGATGTCGATTGAATCATACACAAAACGCTCAAAAGAATTTGTCATCCGGTTATACCGGTTAATACCGCCGCCATCAGTTGCTATCCAGAGCACTTTATTATCATCCTCAATCACAGAAATGATAGCATTGTTGCTTATACTGCTGCTATCACCCTCGAGGTTTTTGTATTGCACAAATCTGTACCCGTCATACCGGTTAAGCCCGTTTAATGTGCCTATCCATAAATATCCCATATGATCCTGCAGGATACATTTTACTGAGGTGTGCGAAAGCCCTTTCTCAACCGAAATGTGTTCAAATTTCATTTTAAGTGATTGAGATAAAACAGCAGTTGTAAAAAGCCCAAGGGAAAAAAACAATATGAAAATAATACGACTGAAATAAAAAGTTCGCGGAGAAGAACCAAGTTGGAGTAAACGTATTACAGCCAACAGGCATGGAAATGTAGAATTATATAACCGGGCAGTAAATCTTTGCTCCCGGCTTGTTTTCACAGTATCCCCTTGTTGTCAAGTGCAAATTTCAACAACGAATTAACCCCGTGAATGTTCATCTTGGAGCATATGTTGTTTCTGTGATTTTCTATGGTTCTGATACTGACATTCAGGTTGTCGGCAATTTGCCTGCTGGTCAATTTATCAGCAATATGCAGAAGTATTTTCCGTTCGGTTACTGTAAGTTTTTCGACAATGGGAAAATCTGCTAATTGTGTTTTTCGTGCATAATCAACTAAGTACGTTGAAATTATAGGGCTGATATAATGCTTGCCTTCAGCCACAGTTTTTATACAATCGATAATATCATCTACTGCACACTCTTTAAGCACGTAACCAGATACTCCGAGCTGCATGGCTTTCCTGAACCATTCTTCTTCCTTATACATTGTTAAAAAAACGATTCTGGTTTTTAGATTTTTTCCGGTAAGTTCCTCTACAACCTCAATTCCGGTTTTAAAGGGCATTTTAATATCAAGGATGGCTACATCAGGTTTTTTTAAAAGTATCGAGTCGAAAGCTTCTTGTCCGTTATTTGCTTCATAAATAATCGAAAACGATTTTTCCTCACGGATTACATTAGCTAAGCCATTCCGGAAAATCGGGTGATCATCAGCAATAATGATTGAAATTTCGTCCATTTTGCAATTCTATGTTTTTGATATTATCGTTTAACAAAATACGGATTTTCAAGAAAGATAATATTGATGTTTTACGAAAGTTAGAAAGGCGGGAAGAAAAAAATGTGTTACAAAATGGATGAACTACTGAGAAAATGCTGTTTAGACATTATGAAAGAATGCGTAAAATCACCAGTGTCATATCGTCATTAGGCTCGGCTGATTTTTTAAAAACTGCAATGCGTTCCCATGTTGCCTCAGCCATAATTTCAGAAGCACTGCCGTTTGATTCACTGATTACTTTTACTATCTCCTCTGTACCAATACACTCTTTATCCAGATCCATTGCCTCGTTAATACCATCCGACATGAAAACATAAACCTGGCCTTTTTCCAGAGCGAATTCATCCTGCTGTAAAGACCTTTCGAATATTGCGCCTTTATCCAATCCTAAACCGATACCGGGAGTTTTTATTTCCCTAACAATGCCATGTGATTTTATCAGGAGGGGGATGTGCCCCGCCCTGCAAAAAGACATACTGTTTTTTGTTAAGTCAAATAAAGCAAGGCTCATGGTAATGAATGTCTTTTTTTCCATCGAGCCAATCAGTTTTTTATTGACAGCAATAAGCACATCGCGGGGATTATCCTGTATCCGGCACTCTGCCTGCACAAGAGTTTGCACCCGTGCCATATATAACGAGGCCGGCAAACCTTTGCCCGACACGTCCCCAACCGCCACAAAAAACCGGTTAGCATCCAACTCAATTATATCAAAATAATCACCCCCAATGTG
>JACPGF010000309.1 GCA_016182615.1 Ignavibacteriales bacterium | reverse complement strand
AGATTGTATGATTGCAGGAAAAGTAACAAGGTTGAAAATTTTAAAACTATTGCCAAGGGCAATATTCGGTAAACACTTAAGTGATGTTAACGTTACCTACAAGCAATGCAACGAGATACAGATCAGGTACAAGAAATCTGCAATTATCCATATCGATGGCGAGATAATTACAGAGCAGGCAAGAGAGGTCCGGATTACGGTTGATGAGAAAGTCGTCAGACTGGGTATGGTTTAAAAACCATCCAATTGCAAGTTTACATAATATACATTATACGACATTTTCTAATCCTTTCAGTTTATTTCCTACTCAGGGCTATTTTACACGGGCTATAAACTGAAATTCCTTCGCCAACTGATCGGTTAGATTGTCACGGCGGTACTTCTCAACGACTTCATCATCTGCTTTCGGGAATCTTTTATGAATATAGTCTGCATGCATTTTTATCAACGTCTCTTTTATTTCTTCAATCTTGTATGGATCACAAATATAGCCGGCTTTATATTCTTCTATCATGTGCTTCATCGCTCCATCAACAACCATCCCAAATACCGGTTTACGGGTACCAACATATTCAAAAAACTTACTTGGCGTATTCGCATCTGAGTTTCTGGCTTTACCAACCATAACCCACAAGACATCGCTCATGAGAATCTTTGATATAGCCTCTGTGTGACTGACATATCCGGTTATATTTACATGTGCTTCAAGTCCTAGTTTTTTAACCAGGCGTGTCAGTGACTTTCTAAGCAACCCGACAAACATTAATTCAATGTCATTGCCAATATCAGGGCGTTCAGTCAGGAGTTTTTTGAATGCATGTAATAAGTAATATGGAGTAACATATTCATAAAACAGCCCAGAATGAGTCAAAATCATCCGATTATGAGCTTTTGGATGGGGCACAGCATTCTCAAAATCCTCCGGATCGAAACCATGTGTAACTATGGACACATCTGTGTGCTGCACAAAAGTAAAATATTGCATTATTTTTTCTTTTATACTGCGGTTAATAACAAATATTTTATTTGCTGTTTTCACACAGCGGTATTCCATCCGCTTAACAAAAAACTTATGAATGAATGTAGGATAAATAGCAAAATAATTGCCAAACCAAAGATCCCGGTAGTCGAGCGCTAATGGCACTCAGGTTTCTTCGGATAATTTGGCTGCTGTTATAAAGGCGGAAAACGGTGGCCCTGTCACAAAAATAAGGTCGAAATCACCACTCTTAAGTAACTCCCTCCCCTTTTCGAGTGCATTTCTGGCCCAGCTTTTCTTATTGTCAGGTATAAAAATACATGAACTGATAAATGACAAAATTTTCCGGAGCCATTCAGGCGGCATTTTTACCGTACCCTTTTTAGGGATCAAAGAACTCACATCTGTGCTGCCAACTCTCACTATTTTGATAGCTTCATTGTCGAGTTCTTTCATCAATGTTTCATCATACGCGTAATATGCGTTCAGATCAGATGTAAGGACTGTCGGCATCCAATTAGACTTAGGTAAGTATTTAACAAACTTAAGAATTCTTTGAACTCCACTGAGACCTTTTGGTGGGAAAGAATATGCAATAACGAGTACTTTAAACATGTATATCTGTCAATTTTTTTACTGAATTTTCTTGTATCAAGTACATATCCTCGATACGTATGCCGAATTTACTTTCGAAATAGAGTCCTGGTTCAATCGTAACTATGTTACCGGTAAGCAGTCTGGCATCCATTTGCCGGGATAAATAAGGATATGCGTGGAGTTCGTAACCAACCCCATGACCGAGTGAGTGAATGAAAAAGTTATCCATGGTTTTACCTTTGTACGTGTATTTTCTCATTATGTCACGGGCAAATAAATCTAATCCCTTAGTACTCATTCCATTTGAAAGCACTCGCTTGACTTTTTCAATTACCTCTTCCATAATTTCATAAACCTGCTGAAACAGAGCTGGTTTTTTGTCACCTACAAAAAATGTACGGGTAACATCAGTGTTAATTCCGTTATAAATGCATCCGCAATCTATTAAAACTACTTCATTTTGATGCAATTTTACTTTTGTTGGAATTGCATGCGGTGAGGCTGAATGCTTCCCGAATGCCACAATAGGCGGGAAAGCATTTCCCTGAGCACCGTTTATATTAAAAAGATAGCTAATCTCAGCTGCAATTTCCAACTCACTAACCCCGGGTACACATTTTTCTTTAACAGATTCAAGCACGGTTTTATTAATTTTTAATGCGCTTTTATAATATTGCAGGCTTAATTCATCATGTAAATTAAGCAGAGGTCGAATTGCTGTACTAATATTGCGCATATTATTACTACCGACAACAGCCTGAATCTGTAAATACTGTTCGGCATTGAGGGCATTATATTCAAACCCTGAGATTTTTTTTGCTAAAAAACCCATCTTTTGCATAAACTTCCAGATATCACCGGTATAGATATCTGTTTTATATATTTCCGGAATGCTCTTCAAGTCATAGGTAAAACGGCTATCGGCTAGTAACACTGCATGTTTTTTTGCAATAAATAAATATCGATGTAATAACAACACAATCTAATTTCTGACTATCAAGAATATGAAGAACTTTGTCTAATCTTTTCCGGAGCATCGACAGTTTTTTTGGGGTATTCATATGTGATATTAACCGCTAAATGCAGAAATCCCGGTAATATCTTCACCGATAATAAGGGTGTGCATCTCGTGAGTTCCTTCATAAGTTTTTACTGATTCCAGATTAAGTGCATGGCGTAATACGGGATACTCATCCAGAATACCGTTTGCACCGAATATCTCACGTGACTGCCTGGCGATATCTAATGCTAGCTCGCAGTTATTTCTTTTAGCTAAGGAAACTTGTTGAAATTTTAATTCACCGCGGTCTTTTAGTCTGCCTAATTGTATATTTAACAATTGAGACTTAGTAATTTCCGTTAAAAAATACACCAATTTTTGTTGGGTCAGTTGGAATCCGGCAATTGGCTTGCCGAATTGAACCCTGCTTTTTGCATATTCTAATGCAGCCTCGTAACAAGCGATCATCGCACCGGTTACACCCCAAGCGATGCCATACCGTGCCTGGTTTAAACACATTAACGGACTTTTAAGTCCGCTTGCATTTGGCAATAGCATATTTTCTGGTACAAACACGTTGTCAAATATTAGTTCCGAAGTGACCGAGGCTCTTAATGAATGTTTCCCTTTCATCTCGGGAGCAGAAAAGCCGGGGGTTCCCTTTTCAACAAGGAAACCATGAACAACATCATCCAACTTAGCCCAAACCACTGCGATATCGGCAATAGTGCCATTGGTAATCCACATTTTTGCACCGTTAAGCAGGTAACCCCCATCAGCTTTGACCGCCTTAGTAACCATACCACCCGGATTAGAGCCAAAATCAGGTTCAGTCAGTCCGAAACATCCGATTTTATCTCCCGAAGCTAGTTTTGGTAACCAAAATCTTTTTTGCTCTTCACTGCCAAAAGTAAAAATCGGGTACATAACCAATGCACTTTGCACGGAAACGAAACTTCTGATCCCGCTGTCTCCACGTTCCAATTCTTGCATAATCAGGCCGTAAGCAACATTATTCAATTCTGCACAACCATACTGTGAAGGCAGGTTTGGACCAAACAGGTTAAGGGAGGCCATTTTTTTTACTAAATGGAAGGGAAAAACTGATTCTCTATTACATTTTTCAATGATCGGTAAAACTTCGTGAACAGTAAAATCACGCACCATTTCACGCACCAACCGCTCTTCTTCTGATAGCAGAGTATCTATACCAAAATAATCGACACCTTTATAACCCATGAAAATCCTTACTGAGAATTTCTGGGTAACGTGAACGAAAATTTTGTTCCTGCGCCGTATTTACTCTGTACGGTGATATTACCGCCATGTTCTTCGACGATTTTTTTAACAATCCAAAGCCCTAATCCGGAACTGCTCTCCCCTGCTGTTGGTTTAGCAGAAAGTATCATACCCTTTTTGAATATTTTGCCTAAATCTTCAGGGGGCATCCCAACGCCATTATCAACTATTTCAATCGTTATACTATTTTCACTAAAAAAAGACCTTATTTGAACTATAGTATCTTCAGGACCGAATTTTATAGCATTATTTAACAAGTTTTCCAGCACTTCCTGAATTTTAAATTCGTCGATGACTAAATCGGGCAAATCGGCTGAGGAATTGTTAACTATTTTTATTTTTTTCTTACTTGCGTATGCAAGGTTTTCTTGATATACCCGGTCAATAATTTTTTTAAGTGACGATTTATCCATTGTCATCGTGTCAAAGTTTTCTTCCTTTGCCACCACTAAAGATATTTTTTGGGCAATTTCGACAATCCGGGATGATGCATTTGAAACAAATTCTAAAAGTTCCTGTTGTTCCATAGCATTTAAATCATAAGATTTCAAGAGGTCAACATACCCTTTTAAGGCACCGGCAGGGTTTTTAATGTCATGAACAGCAATCGCGAATAAGTCATCTTTCCTTTTTTGTAATTCGATCAAATTTGTCCTGCTTTTCTCAAGCCTGTCCTTCTGTGTGTTTAAGGAAGAGTTAGCCTCTTCCAATTTAGCAATATTCAAGCGCATTTCATCAACTTGATCTTTCAAACGGCTGTTTTTCCGCCTCAAATCCGCGTTTTCTTTCTTTAACCGCTCCAAAGCAGACCCATTTTCATAGGAACCGGTTTGCTTCCCATATTGGTTTTCGGAGCCATTTTTAGACGATCTTCCTGTATTCATGGCTTCATTTTCTGCCAACATCCTTGTCCGCTTCCGGTTGAGATATTGAATAACACCAATAAATACTAAGAAAATAGGAATTAATAACGCGATATATATATAAGAATCCATCTGACCCATCAGAAAAGTTCACGAAATCGAAAGTGAGTTTGTGGTTTTTTGGGGATAAACCCAAAAATAAAAAAAATGACATCTCAAATATATAATAAAATTCAGGAACATAAACGCAGATTTTAGCAATTCAGTGGTAACAAAGAGTTCAAATTCTTCACTATTCTGAACTTTTTATTATCCGTATGAGTCTTCTTATTGTAAATGCATTAAAAAAGGAATTTGTATAAAAACCTCACTTCCCTTCCAGCTTCCGGTAAAATTGATTTTATTCTTGACAAATGATTGCGGTATTCAGTATCAAAAATATTGTCGATCATTATTGAGACATTATGAATATAACGTGCCTGTGCTAATGATACTTGTGCATAAGCGTTACAAAGAAAATATCCTTTCGTTGGCAATTCAAAAGTATCAGCTCTTTTTTGATCTGCATTG
>JACPGF010000293.1 GCA_016182615.1 Ignavibacteriales bacterium | reverse complement strand
GCAAGGGTAACGGGAGCACGGGTGCTGCCCGGAGCACGCCGGTTGCGTTATTACTTGAAACACCCCCGGTTTGACGAGCTTAACGAAACTTTTGACGAGGGTATTCAAACTGCTTGTCTAAACAATAACGGTACAGCGCAAGCCATGCAGATAGTAAATAATCAATGGAAAAATATCTTGAGGAAAAAATAGATAAATGATGACTGTTAAAGGAGTTACCTCCTGTCTTATATTTCTTGTTGCTCTTACGGTTTTTACGGGAGCACAGCAAAAAACTAGTCTGGATATTAAAACACGGGACTATGACCAAGTTCATATTACTCTGGATATTGCCCTTGATTTTGAAAAAGGGCAAGTAACCGGAACTGAGTATTTTACTTTTGTCCCATTGAAAAATGGCTTCGATACACTCAGGTTACATTCAATAGATACTGAATTCCGGAGCATAATTCTGGGCGGTAAAAAGCTTCGGTTCTTTCTCAGGGACAGCTTGCTCCATGTTGTGATGCCGAAAAGTATAACAACAAAAGATACGGTCACTGTTACTATTGATTATACCGCAACCCCAACAGCAGGCCTATTCTTTTTTAAACCGGGAAAGAATAACCAAAGCACACCTTATCAGGTATGGTCACAGGGTCAAGGTGAGGACAATCAACATTGGTATCCGGCGTATGACCATCCGGATGACCGACTGACAACCGAGATGATTGTCACCGTTCCTAAACAATTTACCGTTATTTCAAATGGTGAGATAAAGGAAAAGCAGCCGCTGAAAAACGGCAAAGTACGATGGCACTGGAAAATGGAAGAGTCGCATGTAAACTATCTCACCGCTATAACGGTTGGTGAATTTGAACAGGTCACGGACATCGTTGGCAGAACCTCACTTGATTACTTTATGCCCAAGGATTGGGTGCAGGAAACCGCTGAAGTTTTTGGCAGAACACCCGCGATGCTCAGGTTTTTTAATGATTATGTTTCCCCTTATCCATACAAAAGATACGCACAAACACCAGTGTACGATTTCCTATACGGAGGGATGGAAAACGTTACAAGCACAACTTTGAATAGAAGGCTGTTGCATACCAAAACGGCTAAACCGAATTATAACTCCGACGACCTGATTGCCCATGAGTTTGCACATCAATGGTTTGGCGATTTAATAACCTGCAACACATGGGAGCATGCCTGGCTTAATGAGGGATTTGCCACGTACTTTACTCACCTGTTTAACGAGCAGTTTTATGGAGAAGATTTTTTCAAGTTCTCGATGTACGATACTTACAAAGGTTATCAAAAGTTTCTCAAGAAAAATTCATGGAATGATACTTCGGCGGAAGCCCGCAGCCGGAGCCCAAAATTCAGGGGTTTGTGGCATTATGGCGGGGGAGCCTCGGTATTACATATGTTGCGGAATGAACTCGGTGATAAGTTGTTCAAAAAATGCATCAAAGATTACGTGCAAAAATATCAACATAGCAACGTTATAACAGATGATCTAAAGCGTTCATTTGAAACAAGTTCCGGACGTGACTTAACCCTGTTTTTTGATCAATGGATATATGGGTATAAATATCCTGACTTGAAAACCTCTTATGAGTATAATGAACAATTAAAAAATCTCACACTTATTGTTCAGCAAAACGATACGGCAAAGAACTCGTCAGTTTATTCGTTTCAGTTACCGGTACACATTCAATTGCCGGGAGCACGTATCGATACAATGTTTCAAATTAATAGTCGGAGCACGGCAATTTCTATCAAAGTTCCTGCTAAACCCGAATTGGTTATTTTCAATTCTCGTGCATCTCTTATCTGTTCTATGAGTGAGATTTTCCCGGAGCACAATAACTTGCCGTTGGTTGCCCAGGTTCCCGATATAACATATCGGCTAAGAATGGTTGACAAACTACCCATTCATGACGAGACCATCAAACTACTTACTGGAATGATAAGAAATGATTCTTCACCGTTCGTTAAAATCAGGGCAATTGAAAGATTGTCTGGAACTGTACATCCAGTAGTTTTTGCGGCTTATGCAGAGGCAACTTTAGATAAAGATGCACGTGTGCGTGAAGCAACTTACCGGAATATGATGCCATGTAACACAAGGGTATCCCGGCAGTTCATTAATAACTACAATACCGAGACTAATGAGTACGTAAAGGCCTCCATAATTTTTGCCCTTGGAAGGTGTGATTCTTCGGTTCCCATCAGTAAACTGCTTCAATTCGGCGATATCCCATCACACCGGAATATCATTCGACGAGCAGTGATGGAAGTTGCAAAAATAAGAAAAGACTATTCTGCAATGGAAATTGCAAAAAAATGGGCACACTATGATATGAGCACCGGCGATATGCATCAACTTGAAGAATCGGTGATGGAGTATTGTGAAGTGATGGCTGACAAATTCCCGGCGGAAGTGACAAGTATCGTTTCCGCAGCTTTGGATAATCCGTATTTTAAAACAAGAAATTCTGCTTTAAGTTTGGCTGCCCGGAAAAAAATGACATCCTTAAAAAAACAAATTGAGGCGATTGCTAAAACCGACCGCAGAAAAGTTGTGCGTCGATATGTTGATAATGCTAAAAAAGAGTTGTTAAAATAAAACGGTAAAACTATGAAAAAGTTTTTTTTGTTAGTTATATGTTCGTGTCTCGGGTTACTGCATGCACAGCAGGCTGCAGTATATTTCCCTACAAATAATGGGTTTAAATGGTATTTTCAAAACCGCCCGCTTGATTCACTGCAGCAACCGGTTGATTCACTTAAATATTTCACAATAGATTCTTTAGCAGGTGAAGGAACATATCTTGGTGTTGCCGCGAAATATGTACTGACGAAATCCGGTCCGGCAATAGGGTTACAGCAGATGCCTTATCTCGATACCACGTTCCTTAATTTTGCCAACACCGATGGAAAAGAATACTTCCGTGTTCCAAATCTTGATACCATTGCTGCGATAATGGCAAGATACGGGCTTGATACACTTCTGGGCGGCCTTAGCATTATTAACACGTTCAAATCATTTGAAAAATGGTACACCATGTACAAGTTCGCCAGCTCGGTAAACGCGTCGTACACGGTTTTTACTTATGATACGGCAATAACCATACAAACGGCAAATGTTCCTCTGCGTTTTTTACTGAAGGGTAAGCGTTTAGCTGACAAATCTTTAACAACCCAAATTGGTACATTCGCCTGCAAGGTTTTTCAGATGGATTTTTCCATGAATTATTTACTTACTATTCCTCCGTTTCCTTCTATAGTAGTGCCGTTGTTAACAATACCCGATACCGTGTATATTGCTCCGGCTAACTGGCAGGTAAGAAAAGTTGCCCCCGCGACAACAATGAATTTAAGCCAACTGGGCTATGGTTCGTATAATTTTCCCGGTTTGCTGAGCGAAATTATCCCCGCTTTACCTGTCTTCAGTTCTATTGCAGTATTATATCCCGTAGGTGGGTCAGTAGTCATCCCGGGAAGTTTGTGTACTGTCCGTTGGGGCAGTGTCAATGTCGGGAATGTAAAAATTGAATATTCAACTAATAACGGAGCATCGTGGCTCGGCATTGTTAATTCTGTCAGCGCTTCAACAGGGCTGTATAACTGGCAGGTGCCGTTAATCAACAGCTCGGAGTGTCTCATTAGAATTACGGATGCGGATAATCAGTCTGTTTCCGGCCTCAGCGGCGTTTTTCAAATTTCCGGAAATTCATGCAAAGATGTTATTGTAAAGGCCGGATGGAATCTGGTTTCCTCACCGCTCAAAGCCATAAATATGAACCG
>JACPGF010000014.1 GCA_016182615.1 Ignavibacteriales bacterium | reverse complement strand
CACGTGAGGGCCGCACAGGATACTGCAGACCGGCGCCACATCCCCAGTGACCGAAGCGGCCAGCATCCGCTGGCCGCCTGGGACAACGACGCCCTCTTGGACTTACTCCGGCTTAATGGGGTTAGGCCTGCATAACACAGCGGAGAACACGGGAATTGCTGGCCACACTTCGGGAAAGGATTCCGGGAATTGTTCTCAGGACAACGTTTATTGTCGGCTATCCATCCGAGAAAAAGGAAGATTTTAAGGAACTCTGTGATTTTGTGAAGGAATTCCGGTTTGAACGGATGGGCGTATTTACATACTCGGTAGAAGAGAATACACCCGCGTTTATTTTAGGCGACCCGGTAAACGAAAAGGAAAAGAATAAACGTAAAAATGCTCTTATGGAGATTCAACAGGAAATTTCAGAAGATTTTAATGCAGGATTGGTTGACAAAGAGTTAACCGTACTGATAGATTCCGTGGAAGGTGAGTATTATATCGGCAGGACAGTTTATGATGCCCCTGAGGTGGACTGTGAAGTGCTCATCCCTGTAACCGGTGGTGAACTGGCAATTGGATCGATGGTTTCCGTGAAAGTTTATGAAGCAGGTGAGTATGACCTGTTTGCAAATCTGGTTAAATAAAACTAATATTCGATTATTGAGTAATAATTACAAATCGGCATGAGCAGAAAGTATTTTAACCTGCATAAGAAGTATTGCACGATGCCATTACTGGCTTGTGACAAATCCGGCATTTGCCCGGTTAAAAATGCTTTACCGGCTGTTAGCGAAATGGATGGTAAGATTTGAAGAAGTTAGCATTACTACTGGGTATTCTGATTTGCTTTGCAGAACTTTCCGGTCAAACCTTAAAGGATAAGGTTACGGGACAGGTACAAACCGGTGTTGCCTATTATTTTGATTTTGTGAATATGGAGCCTGCCGAGGAGGGGAACACGAAGCTTGATGTATTTATACAGGTGCCGTTTAACAGGATAAAATTTATTAGAGACATGGAAGGTTTTACTGCTGAATATAATATGACGGTGACCATATACGAAAACGAGGATGAAATTTTTCAGGAAAAATCGTGGGTTGAGAAAGTAAACGTTATCGGTTTCAGGGAAACGATGTCACAAAAAAACTTTAATATCAGCCGCAAGTCATTTTACCTTAAGCCCGGGCAGTACACGGCAAAATTGAATATGGAAGACAGGGACTCGAAGCAAAATTTTCCAGGGGAAGTTAAAATTACTGTACGGGACCTGAAGAATTCTTTCGTCTTAAGTGATCCGGTGCTGGTAAACCCGCCCGTTTCTGAAGGCAATAAATTACTGCCGAATGTATCACATATTATACTTACCAAGGATTCTTCTGTCCCATTCTATTTTCAGGCAACAGAGATAAGGGAATTAAAAAAAGGCAAAAACCAAATATTTCAAAAATTCGATTCGACCCATGTGGCAGTAGGTGAATGTAAGTTGATTATACGCCTGAAAAGCCCGGATAATAAAGAAATATTCGAGTGCCACCGTCAAATAATTGTAAGGCTTTCGGGTTTACCGATGATTATCAAAGACCTTGATAAAGCAATCGAACAACTGACTTACATCGCTTCCGGGCACGAAATGGACAGTATCCGGCAGGGTGACGGCTACGAAGAGAAGCTGAAACTATTTATGGATTTTTGGAAAAAACGGGATAAAAACGAGGCAACTGAAGAGAACGAGATTTTTACCGAATATTACACCCGCGTTGAGTACGCCAATAAAAACTTTACACACTACATGGATGGTTGGAAAACTGATATGGGTATGGTACTTATTTATCTTGGGCTGCCGAGTAATATAGACCGCCATCCTTTTGACTATGACTCAAAACCATACGAAGTTTGGGAATATTATGAATTAAACAAACGGTTTGTTTTTGTTGATTATACCGGATTTGGTGATTACCGTTTGATGACACCCTTCCCCGGGGAATTATACAGGTTTCAATGATACTGATAATAACTCTCAATCCACTGTTAGAATACCGTTTTTACACGGAAGAATTTAAGCAAGGTAAAACCTGCCGTGATGTACCATGCACTTTGCAGGCTGGCGGTAAAGGCATTAACGTTAGCAGGCAGCTAAAGATGCTTGGAACGGTAAGTTACAACCTTACTTTTCTTGGTCAGTTTTACGGGAAGAAATACCGCGAAACTTTGGCAGGTGAAGGCTTGGAATTTTTAGCCGTAAAAACAGCGCATGATACCAGATTTGCACACGTTCTTATTGAAAACGGGCAACGGAAGGTTACATCGTTTTTTACAGCAAACAGCGAAGTGAGCAAAAGTGAATCCGATGATATGAAGCAGCGTTTGGACAAGATGATTCAGAATTGTGAAATAGTTGTTTTCTCGGGCAGTTCACCTTCCGAAGCAGCGAATGATATTTTTCCGTATGGAATAGAATTGGCTCACAAATATGATAAAGTTTCAATTTTAGATACTTACGGGGCGCATCTTTCTGCATGCCTGGATAAGGCTCCCACTGTTATACATAATAATGTTGCTGAATTAGAACAATCGCTGGGAATATCCCTTGATACTGATGAGCAGAAGATGGCATTTCTTAATTCACTCTACATAAAAGGAATAAAACAGGCATTTTTGACTGATGGGGAGAACCCGTTTTTTGTTGCAAATCATGATTTCTTGTATAAAGTACAGTCCCCTGCAGTTGAGTGTTATGATGCAACAGGCAGCGGAGATGCTTTTACAGCAGGAATAGTGCAAGGATGGTATGACGACCTTGTGTTTGATGATATGGTTAGGCTGGCAGCCGCTTTAGGCGCGAAAAATGCCGCGATGGAACAAGTGTGTGCCGTTAGTATTGAGCAGGCAGAATTTCTTAAAACGCAGGTTCAGATAGAACCGGTTGGGAAGAAAATGAAAGTTGTGGATACACGCCCAACAATTTATGCTTAGCAGCAAAGCATTAGTTCCGGTAGTGCAATTGTAAAGCTATCACGGCATTATGACTATCAATATTTTATTTCGTGCTTTGTATAATTTAGGCCGTATTAGGATTGTGGCAGTTCTGTTTGTGTTATTGCCTCATGGTATTTTCGCCCAAACATCTCCCCAAAAATTTTCCATAATAAAAAACAATAGCTTTCTGAATGCAGGCGAGATACAACAATTGTTTCAGGCAACTGCTGTATATGGCTCATTACAAACCGACAGCCTGAGATATAAACTTGCACGTATTTTGCAGAACGAGGGATACTTCTATCCGGCAATAGAAATGCAAATTACACTGAATGAAAATGCTGATAGTGTAATGGAACTGCGCCTTAACGCCGGGGAGAGAAGTAAACTGCACAGCATACAAGTGACAGGCGCGGTGCAGGATGATTTACTACTGATGCAGGATATTCTTGCAGGCAGTGCAGAGCAGCACTTTTCCGTAGCACTTGTTGCCGCAACTTTGGACGAAATTTTAAAACGTTTTATTAATTCGGGATATCCATTCGCAGCCTTTAATAGCCGTCAGGTACATACCGGGCCTGATAGTTTGCATGTTACCGTGTTTCTGGAATTTGTTAAAGGCCGCTATTGTACAATTGATGAAGTAGCCGCTCAAGGCAATACTGAAACAAAGAGTTACGTGATTGCAAGACAGAGCAGGATGCTGCCCGGCACGGTATATAACCAATCGGAAATAGATAAAATTAAAAGCCGGGTTATGAGGCTCCGTTTGTTTTCAGAAGTGAGTGACCCGCAGTATGTCATCGGTAAAGACGCGAAAGGGATATTGATTATTGGTGTTAAAGAAAAGAACAATAATACATTCGATGGTATTGTTGGATTTATGCCCGGTGCCAATGCTGATGAAAAGGGATATTTTACGGGCATGGCAAATATACAGATGAGGAATCTTTTCGGCACAGGCAGGGGAGCCGCGATACGAGGGATTACGCATGGGTGTTGAGTTCGGATTGCAGCGAGTAATTCCCACGCTGCGTGAGGTTCCTGTTTTCACTTCGTTTAATTCATCTGCTACATTCTCAGGTGTTAGGCTGCGGTATGATTCCCGCGATGACCCGACCGTACCCAGAAGCGGGCTTTATATGCAAAATTATTACCGGTTCGTGAAGAAGGAAATTTCTGGCCCAACGGAATATATTAACGATGCGGTGCAGAGGTCATCCGAGCAGCAAAAATTTTCAATTGACCTTCTGTTTATACAGCCATTGTTTACCAATCAGGTAGCGGCACTCTCCGTTCATGGGCGTGAAATGCGGGGCAGCATGATTGAAACCGGTGATTTGTTCAGGTTAGGCGGTACGAACAGTTTACGGGGGTACCGGGAGAATCAATTCTCCGGCAGCAGGGTTGCATGGAGTAATATCGAGGGCAGGTTCTTTTTATCACGCCGTTCGTATGCATTTTTGTTTTACGACGCGGGCTACTACATGCTTAAGGCAAACCCGCTATTAAAACTGCAGGGCGCCGAGGAGTTTAAAACCGGATATGGTGCTGGTTTGGTTTTAGAGAGCGGACTGGGATTGATGAATGTGAGTTTCGCGCTGGCAAAGGGGGATGGTTTCTCGCAGGGCAAGATTCATTTTGGCCTTGTGAACGAATTCTAAGGTTTGTATGTTACTTCCTGCATACAAGTGTTACTATAAAAAGGAAGAGCATGTTTACATTAAAAAACCCGGTAAAACTGTTTATCTATCTATTTCTGGCGTTCCAAAGCGGGACGAGCTTTTATTGTACGGAATCCTGCTAATGCAGATACCGCAACCTTCGGTTCAGGATGTTTCTGGTGCACCGAAGCAATTTTTGAACGGGTAAAAGGCGTTGTTTCCGTTGAATCGGGGTACAGCGGCGGCAATGTAGAGAACCCAACATATCAGCAGGTGTGTGATGGCAACACCGGCCACGCGGAAGTTTGCAGGATTGTATTTAACCCCGAGGTAATCAGTTACGAAGACCTGTTGGAAATATTCTGGAAAACCCACGACCCGACAACACCCAATCAGCAAGGCAACGATGTTGGAACACAATACCGCTCTGTGATTTTTTATCACACGGAAAAGCAAAAGGAGCTGGCTGAGTTTTACAAAAGCAAGCTGGATTCGGCTGGTATTTACCCGAAGCCGATTGTAACAGAAATTACTGCTGAACAAACCTTTTATAAAGCGGAGAACTATCATCAGAACTATTACAATGAAAACCCGGAACAGGGTTATTGTAATTTTGTTATTACCCCTAAGGTTGAAAAATTTAAAAAAGTTTTCAAGGAAAAATTAGCTCATTAATGGCAATTAAATTCGATAAAAAAAGGGCGCTGCATGGATTGCTGATTACCGGTGCCGGTGATACGATTGCGTCACTTATCCTTGGCATGTATTCCGTTCCGCGTATGCTTGGTATGATGGCGGTTGCCGCGTTTCTGTATTCAATTGAAATTCAGTATTTTTTTAATCTGATTGATAAATATTTTTCTGATATCAAGTCGCTGCAAATACGGATTGCCCGGATGCTGCTGGCATTATCTTTTTTTAATCCGTTCTGGATTGCAAGGCACTTGTTTTTTATTAATTTGTTTCAGGGTCATTTTTATCATCTTAACATGAACCTGTTTAAAATCGGAGCGTTTTCGTACGTGTCGAATATTCCGGTTTCTCTAACAGTTAATTATTTAATACAGAACAAAGTACCGTTAAAATTCCGTTTTATCATGAGCACGTTATTTTCGGCACTGATGGCAATTTATTACGCTTTAAGCGAGGAGTTTTTCAGATGAGCCCGATAGAATTTTGGCAGTTTACTGCCACTGCAATAAAAGAGGCCGGAGCCGCGGCATTAATAAAAGTTGTCGAGTCAAAAGGCTCCTCACCGGGCAAGCAGAAATTTATGATGGCAGTAACTTCTGTCGGAAAAATCGCAGGTACAATAGGCGGCGGGGCTATGGAAAACAAGATGATAAACGCGGCAAAAGAAATGCTGGCCGCCAACAGCGGCAGCCCCGTGGTACAGTTGATGGTGCATAGAAAAAATGTGCCGGACAGTTCAGGTCTAATATGCTCAGGCTCGCAGACGAATGCTATTATTCCACTCAACGAAAATGATTTTGGGACTATTGAAAGCATTATAGCCGCATTGCAAAACCGGGCGGACGGATACATGGTAATTAATCAATTCGGCCTGCAATATTTTATGCAAACAGAGCAAGGTGTATCAACAGCATTTAAGGCGGATGAAAAAGGTGAATGGGAATACCGGGAGTGTTACGGCAAATCCGAAACGGTTTATGTTGTCGGCTCGGGGCACGTGGGATTAGCAATTTGCAGGTATTTAAACTTTATGGGTTATTACGTGGTTTGTTTTGACTGCCGTGAAAAT
>JACPGF010000292.1 GCA_016182615.1 Ignavibacteriales bacterium | reverse complement strand
GAATTTGGCATTGCCTTAAATGACCGCTTTCATTTTTATGAAAAATCTGATGTTTCAATCCCCAATACACCGGTTAACTTTAATGGTTACAGCCTTGATAAAAACACTTTGTACATGGAATGGAAAAAGGAATCTCCTCAGTATTTAATATATAAAGGTGCAAAAAAAGAATCTTTACTTCTTGTTGATTCTGTTTCGACCGGATATTATAAAGATACAAGCATAAGCACCGGAAAAAACTACTTTTACGCGATTAAAGCAAGAACAACAGGGGGACAACTGTCACAGTATTCAGAAATTATCAGCATCTATCATCATGCCCCTGCAAAAGTTTGGGATTATATTATCAGTGGGCAAAACAATATTTCACTTTATTTTACCGAGAGGATTAAAACCGGTGCAGCCGAGTTATCCTCTTTCTCATTGAAAACCGATGCGGGGCAGGTAATACCGGCTATTACCTGTATTCCAACGGGTGAAAAATCGATGTTGATTAATTTTTCGCAGTCATTAACACCGGGAACCTACGTGCTTCAAATGAAAAATTTTTCTGATTATTATGGATCACCGGTAACCGATACCTCATTTCCCGTTAGATTTGCTGCTAAGCAAACTGATACACTATTCTATGTCGAATCATTTCAACTACTCAATTCACATCAATTTAAAATGGTTTTCAATCTTCCGTTTGATTCTGCCAGTGTGCTCAATAGTGCCAATTACTCATTTTCTCCGGTTAATTTTATCGAATCAATTAGCTTAGATGGCATTAACAGATCAGTACTAGTAACTCTAAAAAATGGCAGGCCTTTGGGAGCAACCGGTATCGAATCTGTCTTATATCTCTCAAATATTTATTCGTCTGCCGCTTCGGGAAGAATAGCAATTAAAAACAAAAGCGCCGGAAGTGTTTTGGTGTTTTCTAAAAATGCTGAAAACATTGATAATGTATATGCTTACCCGAACCCGGTGCAAGTAAATAAAAACAATACAGTAACATTCGCGAATCTCCCGAAATACGCTGAAATTCATATATTTGCACCAACCGGAACAAAAATTAAAACGATAAATGAAAATGATGGTAATGGCGGTGTTACGTGGGATTTAAAGGACGAAACCGGCGCATTAGTACAAAGTGGTATTTATTTTTTCCGTGTCAGGCAATTAGATGATAATAATGAAGAACTCCATAACAAACTTTTTAAATTTGCAGTGATAAGATGATACATTTAGGCAGGTTCAATACACTTTCAAACTATTTTAGTTTGTTCAGGGCTCTCTTGGCAATTCCTTTGTGGATAGTGATGAACAATCACAACTATGCGCAACCACATTATGTGGCCTCAGTAATTGCATTTGTAGCTGCAATAACAGATTACCTGGACGGGTATTACGCCCGGAAGCTGAATCAGATTACTGAATGGGGAAAAGTACTTGATCCTTTAGCAGATAAAATTTGTGTGGCCGTCATTTTAATTCAATTTTTTATTCACAACCGGATTGACCTACTTTTCCTGTCAATAGTCGTGGGAAAAGATGTAATAATCGTTATGGCAAGTTTACTACTTTCAGGTAAAGTAAAAAAAGTAATACCATCGAATATGCTTGGTAAAGTAACCATGAACTTTATTGCCCTTTATATGTTTCTAATTGCCCTTAGGTTAGATGACTATTCGGCACTTTTTGCAGGCATATTGTATTGGTTTGTTATAGTAATATGCATTATTTCTTTTGGTGTATATGTTGTTCAAGGAATTAAAATTCAAAAAAATGAGGTTGCATGAAATTATTTAAAAACTTAAATCTTGATAAACTAAAAGATGGTTTGACCAAAACCAGAGAAAAAATATTCAATAGGATTTCAGAAACAATAACCGGCAAAGCAAAGCTCGACACGGAGATACTGGATGAAATCGAGGAAATTCTGCTAACCTCTGATGTCGGTTTTGATACGTCGGTGCAAATAATCGAAGAAGTAAAAAAAAGACTTAAATCGGAGAAAGAACGGACAGAACAAGTTATTATTCAAATGGTAAAGTCTGTCATCGAGGATTTATTGCGGTCAAGCGGCAGTTCTGACGACTTTCAGCCAGCCATTGAATTGAACAAGCCATTTGTAATTTTAGTCGCCGGAATAAATGGCGTCGGTAAAACAACCACAATCGGTAAACTCGCTTACAATTACAAAAAATCCGGGCTTAATGTAGTTATTGGCTCAGCGGATACCTTCCGTGCAGCAGCCAATGAACAACTTGAGATATGGGCACAACGTGCTGGAGTTGAAATTATTCAGAAGGTGCATGGTTCAGACCCATCTGCCGTGGTTTTTGAGACAATACAGGAAGCTGTTAAAAAGAACTATGACGTGGCAATTATTGACACCGCTGGGCGGTTACATACCAAACTTGACCTGATGGAAGAGTTAAGGAAAATTGACAGAACAGTAAAAAAAATATTGCCGAATGCACCTCATGAAACCTTTTTGGTTCTGGATGGAACAACAGGCCAAAACGCGCTGATTCAAGCAGAGGAG
>JACPGF010000291.1:24299-26954 GCA_016182615.1 Ignavibacteriales bacterium | reverse complement strand
ACACGTTGCTCTTGCTATAACGGTTCTTCCAGGCTTCAGAAACTCGGCCTATGAAAATGTTGCCATGATAAGTTAAAATCCGGAAGCCCGTCAAGGGCTGAAATAGCTATAGAAAACAGAAATATAAACTACCATTTAGCTCCAGCGGAGCGTAATCTTTTAAGATGAAATGGTTTTGGTATTATAAAATAGAATCTCCACTGAAATTTCCTCTGAACCCTAAGCTGCCTTTCTGGTTAAATCGATTACATTTTTCCAGTTGTCACTCTTTGTTGCCACCCGTATATTCAAATAAAGGATGTAGTTCCTTTTTCATCCTTTTGCACTATTGAGTTATACCCTTCTCTTTATAAATTTAGTAACATATGTTGCGCAATGTTTAGCTAAGGCCTGAGAGTTATAAAAATAGATTCCCGGCTTAAAGAGGCTGTGTGAAAACCACAGGTCAAGTGTGCTTATTGTTCGATATCAGGCTATAAACGCAACAAGATTTTAAAAGTACAAGTTTTAACACAGCCTCTTTTAGCGGGGAAATCAATTCTTACAATTTCTAGCTTTAGCAAATTTTTGCGTAACTAGAGATAATAAGTATTGGAAGGAGTTTTAATGAAAAAATCAAAAGTATCTATTCTTACTAATAAAAAGCATGTTATTGCGCTAATTGCAATAATTAGTTTACTAATAACCGTTAGTGGCTATTTTTATTACAAGCACCAAGAAAATCTTATCCTGCAACAAAAATATACCGAGCTAAAGATGATAACCGACCTGAAGCAAAGCCAAATTGAACAATGGCTAAAGCAACGGAATGCTGATGTTAAATTGGTTGCGCAATCTCCTTTCTTTATAAAAGGAATAGAGCAGTGGCTTAAAGATACCGGAAATGTGCAGTTAAAGTTAGATATAATAGAACTGCTTAAACCAGTTAAAAAAGAACAGGGTTACGAGAACATTATACTGGCAGCATCCAACGGTCAATTGCTTGTATCCGTAAAACCCGGATTTGAAGACATTGATACTTTACCAAAACAAAATATACTCGAAGCAACCCAAAAGGGAGAAATTGTTTTTACCGATATATACTGGTGTAAGGCAGAAAACAGAGTACACTATGATATTATCACCCCGGTTATTAATAGTGGAAAGAAAACAATTGCCGTCTTGTTATTTCGCAGAGATCTTAAATCCTTTTTATACCCTTTATTACATACGTGGCCGATGCCAAGTAAAAGCGCTGAGACTTATCTAGTACGGGTAGAGGGAGACAGTGTTCATTTTTTAAACAATCTGCGTTTTCTCAAAAACACCGCGATGAAATTTAGAATACCACTAGCACGAACAGAAGTTACGGCTGTACAAGCAGTTTTGGGGCGCACCGGCATATTTGAAGGAGTTGATTATCGCGGTGTGGAAGTCCTTGCCGATATGAGAAGAATTCCTGCGGCTAACTGGATAATGGTTTCGAAGATTGATATTAGTGAAATATATTCGGGTCTCTATATTACAGCCGGCGTTATTTTTGGTTTCTCGATATTTTTAATAATTATTTGCGGAGTTGGTTTCGCTTTAATTTACAATTCGCAGCAAAAAAAAATCTTTTTGGAACTATACAGCAAGGAAAAGGAACTTTGGCAGCAGCAGGAAAAATTTGAAGTTACTATTAATAGTTTTGGCGATGGCGTAATAACGGCAGACTCCAATGGGAAAATACAATACCTCAATAAAATGGCGGAGGAATTGACCGGGTGGAACTTTAGAGAAGCAAGGGGAAGAATGCTTGGAGAAGTTTATACGGTTAAGAATGAAGAGACCGGACAGATAGCCAACGATATTCTTGAAAAGGTAAATAAGCAAGGCATTATAAAAGAGCTTGCTAACCATACAATTTTAACTTCTAAAAGTGGTAAAGAAATTCCTGTTATGGATACCGGTGCGCCAATTTATGATAATGACGGTTCAACGATCGGCATAGTGATAGTGTTTGAAGATGAAACAGAAAAACGCCGGCAGTTAAAGCTGCTCAAAGGAAGTGAGTTTCGTCTTCGTTCAACGCTAGACAGTATGATGGAAGGCTGCCAGATAATCGGATTTGATTTCAGGTATTTATTTCTTAATAAAGCGGCATTAATACAATCTAAACTTGCTAAAGAAGAAATTCTTGCTAAAACAATGATGGAATGCTATCCCGGGATTGAAAATACAAAAATGTTTAGCGCTTTACGCTACTGCATGGAAAAACGAATAAAGGGAAGTATGGAAAATGAATTTTTATACCCGGATGGCGCCAAAAGAATTTTTCAATTACGATTTGAACCTGTTCCCGAGGGGACTTTTATATTATCTGAAGATATTACCGAAAGAAAGCAAGCAGAGGAGAAAATCAGGCATGTAAACCGGGCTTTATCGGTTCTCAGTAATACCAATCAGGCAATTGTGCGTATAAAGGATAAACAAGAGCTTTTTCATGAAGTATGCCGGATTGCAGTAGAAAGCGGTAAATTTAGAATGACCTGGATTGGGATGCTTGATGAACAAACAAAAAAAGTGAATCCGGTTGCTTCGGCAGGCTCAGCAGAAGAATATTTAAAGACCACTACTATCGATTTGAGCGATGAAAAACTTTGCAACGGACCAACCGGGCGGGCAATTACATCG
>JACPGF010000291.1:0-24245 GCA_016182615.1 Ignavibacteriales bacterium | reverse complement strand
TTACATCGGGCGTTCACTTTTTGGCTAACGATATAGCAAATAATCCTGAAATGATGCCATGGCGTGAGAATGCTTTAACACACGGGTATAAATCATCTGCCGCTTTTCCTATAAAGGTATTCGGGAAAACAATTGGAGCATTTATGCTCTATTCAAGTGAAACATTTTTTTTTGATGGAGATGAAGTTAAATTGTTTGATGAAATGGTAATGGACATTTCTTTCGCGTTAGAGAAAAGTGAAACAGAAAAGAAAATAAATGTTGCAGAAATAAAACTTTTAAAAAGTGAAAAACGGTTTAACAAACTAGTTACTGAACTGAATGATATTGTTTGGACTGCGTCACTTGATGGAACAGAAATTGTTGATGTAAATAATTCAATTGAAACGGTTTGTGGAATTACCGTGGATGAGTTTAAAACAAATCCAAAACTCTGGTTAGAAATGGTGCACCCTGATGATAGGCATACAGCTGAAGCCAGCAGTAAAGAATTATTGGAAAATGGTAAAAACCAAGCCGAATACCGGATTATTAAGCCGGATGGTTCAGTTGTTTGGCTTCTCGATATTAAGACTTTAATTTTTAATGAAGAAGGCATACCCGTACAAAGGGGCGGAATAGTTAAGGATATAACTACACGCAAGCTTGCCGAACAAGGATTAATTATAGCAAATGCAGAACTTACCATTCAAAATGAAGAGAAAGAGAAACGCGCTGTTGAGTTGGTTATTGCGAATGCAGAACTTGCCTTTCAAAATGAAGAAAAAGAGAAACGTGCTGCAGAACTACTAGTCGCAATAGAAAAAGCTGGGGAAATGAACCGCCTTAAATCAAATTTCCTCGCGAATATGAGCAACGAATTACGTACTCCTTTGATTGGCATCAATGGTTACGCGGATTTCTTGCGCAAGGATATTGTAGAACCTGAGTTAAAAGAAATGGCAGAAACTATTTTTATCAGCGGCAACCGTTTAACCGAAACAATAAACCTTATTTTGGATTTATCTAAATTCGAATCAGAAAAAGTTGAGTTCAATTATCAGAATGTCGATATAGTAAATGAAACAGGAAACATTATAAACCTTTTCAAAGAAGCTGCCCGAAAAAAAAGTATTGATTTACAATCAGCTTTCAGCCAGCCTTCAATATTTTGCCACACGGACGAACAGGCTTTCCGGTCAGTACTTAATAATCTGGTGAATAATGCAATCAAATATACCTATGAAGGTTGCGTTGCAGTTAATCTTTCTCAAAATAGTACTTCCGTGGAAATAAAAGTTACCGATACCGGCATCGGCATACCAAAAGAATTCCACGAAATAATTTTTGATGAATTCAGGCAAGTCAGCGAGGGGCTTAATCGAAATTTTGAAGGCACTGGAATTGGATTAAATGTCACAAAAAGAATTGTTGAGAAATTCAACGGAGAAGTCTCCGTTGAGAGTGAATCCGGTAGGGGTTCTACTTTTACGGTAAAACTACCGTTTATAGATAAAAGTGAAAATAAGGGAAAGGAAACAGTAATTGAAGAAGCGCTAACGGTGGAAATAATCGAACAAAAGTCAGTAAAACCGCTTGGTTTACTGGTTGATGATGATCCGTTTATTTACCCATTGCTCAGGAGATATATCACCAAGCAAGTAAATTTGGAAAACGCAAAGGATGGTGAGTCCGCGATAAAACTTTGTATGCAAAAACAGTATGATATTGTTTTTATGGATATTAATTTACGCCGCGGTTTAGATGGAACAGAAGTAACTCAAATTATCAGAAAAATAAAAGGTTATGAAAGCATTCCTATTATAGCAACAACAGCTTACGCGATGGATGGTGACAAAGAAGAGTTTATAGCAGCAGGTTGTTCGCATTATATGTCAAAACCGTTTAGCCAAAAGGATGCTTTAGATTTGCTGGAAGAAATACAAAACAACTTAAGAAAAGAACTAATCTGCTAATATATTGGATTTCCATGCATGTTGAGTTTGAGGTTGGCAGTGCGTATTAAAAAATAATCCGTAACTACTCAGCTTATGTAAAATAAAGCCGGATTTAGTTGTTTAACCAAAAATTTGCTGTTTAAGAATTCCAGCGAAATTTTGATCGTCTAACCTCAGGCTTTAGAGGTTGTGTTAAAACCCCTTGTCAAGCATTTTTATTCTACGATTTCAACTCAAAATCGAAATATTTTTTTGAAAAATTTGAGTTTCAACACAGCCACTTCAGGGGTGAACGGCAATAGAATTATGGCAGTTGGAATATCGCTTAAAAAAAGCAATTTCTTACTAACATATATTAGGCGGGCGGAGCTAAAAAGACAGGACAATTATTATGGAAAACTCAATAATGATATTAAAATGAAAGAACGTATTATTTACCGGAATCTCGCATAATTTTAAAGTTATACACTCTAAGTGTGTTTAGTTCCATACCGGAAAAATGATAAAATCAGACAATTGTATAATATTGCACACAAAATTTCGGTATTTTGCGTTTTTTACCTGAGTTTTTCGTTGGAACGAAATTCGCTTACATACATATTTACCCGGTTCTCAAAATAAGGATGTTTTATCTAATAGGAATACATATATAATGAGCGAAACTGCCATACAAAGTATCAGCAGCCTGATACGCCTTGAACATTATGAGCAGGCAGAAGCACTATGCCTGAAAAACCTGAAGCTCGAGGTTGATGCACACATATTTTGTACGCTTTTAGGAGAAATCTATCTTCGTCAGGGAAGAAGTATAGAGGCACAGTTGTTTTTTGAAAAAGCCATTGAACTGGAGTCTGCATATGAACCGGCCAGGTATGGCCTTGAGCAGATAGATATTTTTATCAGCCTCATCAAATTGCCAACAGGGATAATCGTTCAAAAATATAATGATGAAGAGTTATCGAATGAACAAATCTTGACGCTTTACAGGATGCTGCGGGAGACTGAGCGCCGCAGAGAGATAATTGAAAACATCAAGAATAAAGTACAGGTTACGGAAAAAAACTGGCGGACAATCTGGTTTTTTGCCGGTGAAGCAAAATTCTATGAGCAATACGAAGCTGTTGATGTTTTGTGCGAACATATTTTAAAACTCCATCCTGATTTTTTATACGCTACCGAATTACCGAAACACACCCGTGGTTTTTATGCACCCTCGGATTTGGATAACTTTCTCGAAGAATTTTTTGAAGAAAACCCGGTAGAAGGGCGTGTATTTCTTGATGTCGGCTCCTTTGATGGTACATTCCACAGCCAAGTCAGAAGGTTATACGAAGTTTCGGGTTGGAGCGGAATCTGTATTGAACCCGAACCCCAGAGTTTTTCGGAGTTAGAGGCAATTTATACCGATGGTCTTGTACAGTGTTTTAATTATGAAATGGCTGAATCTGATACTATCGCTCCAAGATTTGCTGTCCCCGTCAAAACACTTACAGCAGTTTTGGAAGAGACGGGAACACGCGCAATCGATTTTTTATCGGTTAACACCTCAGGGCAGGCGCTGTCTATTTTAAGTGGCCTGAATTTCAAGAAGTATGCCCCGAGCCTTGTTGCTATTAAGGTTTCCGAGGATAATAATACAACCGAACGGATTATGGCAAAGCATGGATATGAAGTTATCCATCAGGCCACAAACTACATTTATTATACACGCACGGATCAAAAAAATGCAGAAAGTAATGAGCAATTGCCTGTTTTTGGTGTACGCGGCCATGCCGGAGAACAAAAAAAACTCATTGCACTTGTGCCGTCCGTGGGTTTTACCCCGTACTTTGATGTATTCGTGCACTCACTTGCTTTGTTCACCGATGCAATAATTTTACAGAAAAGCCCCGTTAATCAAAGAAGGCCGCTGCTTTCGAAGGAAACCATCGAGGACTGCCAAATTGTAGGTATTCTGGAATCTTCGCAACAGGAGCCGCTGTATGAAGTGCTTGACAAAATGCTTTTATTGGGACGAAGAAAGCGGGGAACACATTTTATCGTTGTGTATCCCGGAGAAATAATATCTGCAAATATGCTTGAAAATCAACTCTTCAGGAATAGCGCGTTAGAGTTGGAACCTGGTGAGTCACTTTCATTCCCTGTTGTTGCCATAAAAAACGGGCTGAAGGATTACTATGCCGAGCATGAAAAAGGCGGCAGCTTTCAAAAGGTGTTATTTGCTGATGATGGAGTAGCTATCTATGATAAAAATCCAACAAATGATGACAGGCTGCCCTCCGGATTACGGGGATATAATTACAGGCTCGAGGGGACGAGGTTCTGTTTGCTCGATTCGAAATACGCGAACGATGAGAACATAAGAATTGGTATTGCATGGGAAAAATTCGCGCAGCAAACTGGGCATGATGCAATGCCGATTGCATTGAATGAGATGGTGCACACGGATGTACTGCTTGAGCCGGGTTTGCCGGAATGGTTTACCGACAATGCATATTGCAATGAAGAAGCGTTTTTAATTCCCGATGCGGTATCGCTGCGTAATATTTACAGTTGGTTTAATGAATATGGACTTGATTTCTTCAAAGATGTTGACGACTCCGGTTTGGATTGGCGCAAATATTCGGCACTCGCAACTTCAACCCCGGCAATTGTGGAAGAAATAGAGCCTGAACGGGAGAAAGACCAGCGGACAGAAATGATGCTGCTTGATGTCGAAAGCGCACTGCATAAGCAAAACTTTGAACTTGCTGAAGAACTATTGGCAGAATTGCTCATGGACGACCCCTCCAATTTTGAAGCATTAAACAGTTTTGCCGTGCTGAAAATTTTAATGGAAGAATTTGATGTTGCCGGGGAGATATTAAAGCAAATACTTGCCATTGACCCGGCAAATGAAATTGCACTGGAAAACCTGACCTATTTACGGAGAATTGGAAAAGTGTAATGACTGGCGGAATGAAAATTGCTTTTTTCGCGGGTGATGTGGATAATTTTGGGTTCGCTGAACCAGTCATTACTTTTCTTGTACAGCAAGGTTTTAGTATTGACCGCTACAAACAAGCCGATTTGAACGAAGCCCTGGTTAACAAAATTGATAAAGAATACGGTCTTATCTGGTGCGAATGGGGTAACGGGCCTGTTGTACCGTTAAGCCACTATATTAAAAACACACCAATTATTTTGCGCGTTCACCGGTACGAAGTGTACGAAGAGTGGATCTCTAAAATAAATTGGAAGAACATTCACCGGGTTATTTTTATTAATAATGAGTTTGTTGGTATCCCCAAAAAAGTTTGGAATACCGATATAGAAAGCCTCACCAAAGTCTCGGTTATACCAAATCCACTATCAGAAAACCTGCCTTTTACCGGGCGGAAAAACAATTTTCATATAGCTCATGTATCCCGTTTCCAAAAAGACAAGAACCCGGCAATGATGCTGCAAATCCTTAAGAAAGTGGTTGATGCAGATAACAGATACCACCTTTCGATGGCAGGCGGCATACAGGATATGCAGTTATATGATTATTGCATGCACATGATACGTGAACTTGGGTTGGCAAATAATTTTACCTACGCGGGAGTAGTTGCAAATATACAGCAATGGCTCAGTGATAAATCCATCTTTCTTTCCACGTCTATTGTGGAGTCGCAGGGCAAAGCAATTTTGGAAGCAATGATGATGGGTTTGAAGCCGGTTATCCATAATGGTTTTGGCGGTGTCCGAGCGGTATATGGTGAAGCAGCCACATTTAACACGGTTGATGAGGCTGTTGAAAAAATATTGCATGGCCCGGTTAATTCACAACAGTATCGGGATTTTGCTGTTAACAATTTTGGCGATTCCAATATTCTGCCAAGATATGAAGCTGTTGTCCGTGAGGCTCTCCGGCTCGGTGAGGCTGAGGCTGTTTCATGCAACCCGGAAGCTATAGTAACTAAACCATTCTTTTCAATATTGCTTTTTACCTATAACCGCGCCAAATTCCTTAACCGGTTTATGCAGAATGTTTTCGCGCAAACTTTTACGGATTTCGAAATTGTTATTGTTGATGACGGCTCGGAAGATAATACCGGTGAAATAATGGCATCATTCAAGGATGCGCGCCTGAGATATTTTAAAAAAGAACACACCAATGCCCCTGATACCAGAAATGTTTGCCTGAGCTATGCGCGTGCAGATTTTGTGATATGGATGGGGTCTGATGATTTGCTCCCCCCTGATGTTTTACAAAAGCATTTTGAAAACATAACGCTTCATCCGGATATTGATGTTAGCTACGGGAACATTTGCAGTGTTGATGAGGATGGCAATATGCTCCGCGAGGATACATATCTTGACTGGGGCGGACGGGAAAATGAACTTTTGCGTGAAATGGTTCTCGCGAACAGATTGCCCGATGGCTCTTCGGCGATACGGAAATCGGTATATGACAGATATGGAGCTTACTCGGTTAATTTCCGCCGTGCACACGACTATGAATTCTGGTCCCGGGTATCCGGGCTTATAAAAGTGAAGCACATGAACCATGTTACCCTTCAATGTATCTGGCACTCGGATAATATGTCTTCAGCCACTGTTACACGTGACACTTCTTTCGAAGAGCGCATTATCATGGGTATTCTCAACACCCAAGGGGTAGAGAAACTGTTCCCGGAATATCTTTGGAACAGCAAGGAAGGGGCGCGTGAAAAAGCCGAATTGTTCTACAAAATTGCAGGGCGGTTTGCAGGTTTGGAGCGTTACCGCAGGGCATTGCAATTTGTGGCAAAGAGCAAATCCTATTTTGCTTTGCCTGAAGCCCAAATGATGGAAACATATTGTAATACGAAACAGTTAGAAGTACAAAAACAACATTCGCTCAAATCATTTAAAATACTTATGGTGGTGCACCATTTTGTACCGCACCGTTTTGCAGGGGTTGAGAATTACGTGTTTACCATCAGCCGCGAGTTGATGGCTCTTGGAGCGGAGATTCATGTACTATATCCGATGTCGGTTACGGGTACAACCGCACCTTATGCCGAGCATGATATGTATGAGGGTATGCATATTCACCGGTTGATTGTGAACGGACTTGAAGAATTCGCCAATCATATTGATAATAATTCGTTGAATGCACTGTACCGCGGTATCCTGGACTCCGGGAAATTCTCGTTGGTTCACATTCAGCACACTTTAAGCCTCAGTTTTTCTTTTATTACAATTGCCAAATCGAGAAAATTGCCGGTTATTGTCACCCTCCATGATTTTTGGTACATGTGCCTGCGGGTGCATTTGTATCAGGCACTTGAGAACAAGATATGCACAGGACCCGAAAGCCCGCAAAAATGTGCTGCTTGTTTTTATGCTGATACAGGGCGGCAGATACAGATGCAGCAGTTTATCAGCGAAAGGGAACCGGCAGCCAAAAAATCACTTGCCGCCGCAGATGTTATTGTTGCACCTTCAAAATTTTTAGTGGACATCTACAAACAGTATGGCTTTGCAAAAAACATAGAGGTTTTGCCGCTCGGTTTACATGAAGTTGAACCCGGGGAACGGAAAAAGCACGAAGTGCCGGTGATTGGTTTTCTCGGCTCAATACAGCCGCTAAAAAATCTAGGATTTTTAATAGAAGCCTTTAAGGGTGTTACGGTCAAAGCTGAACTGCACTTTTATGCAAACGGCGAGGAAAAAGATATTACGGGATTGCAGCAGCAAATAATGCAGGATAAACGAATACAGTACAAGGGTGCATACCAAATGCATGAAATTGGTAATGTACTTGCTTCGGTTGATTTTATTGTTGTCCCATCGCTGCTTGAAAATTATCCGCTTGTTGTCAGGGAGGCTCTTGCAGCAGGCACTCCTGTTGTCGCGTCACGGCGCGGCGGCATTCCCGAAATAATTCACGACACAATTAATGGTTTGCTCTTTAATCCGGAAAATAGCGCGGAGTTAACCGGAATCATGCAGGCGTTACTGGAATCACCCGTTAAACTGGAACAGCTGCGCCGGGGAACAAAACCTGCAGGGTACATCGCCGATGAAGCACTGCTCTGGTCTGAAAAATACAAAGCGCTTGCAAGTACCCGGCCACGTGTAAGTGTATTTATCCTTTGTTTTAATAAAGCGGCATACACCAAAAAATGCCTGGAATCACTGTACCAGTACACTACAGCGGCACTATTTGAAGTTATTGCAATAGACAACGGTTCAACAGATGAAACCGCTGAGCTGCTTGAACACTACGCGGGCTTACACAATAATTTTTCTTTTGTACGAAACACCGAAAACAAAGGGTTTGCACGGGGCAATAATCAAGCGGCTCAATTGGCAGCCGGTGAATATTTTTTACTTCTGAATAACGACACGGAATTAAGTGAAGGCTGGCTTGAACCACTTATAAAGACTTTGGATACCGATGCATTTGCCGCTGCTGTTGGCTCCAAATTATTATTCCCTGATGGGACGATACAACATGCAGGAGTTGGGATTGTGCAGGATGAATCCCTTGAATTCCCTATCTACCCTAAACATGTTTTTTACGGGCTGCCGGCGGATGCACCAAATGCAAACGTAGCCCGTTCGATGCAGGCAGTAACAGCGGCTTGTATGCTGGTCCGGGCAAAAACCTACAACGAGCTTGGCGGTTTGGATGAAGCATTCTGGAATGGCTACGAGGATATGGATTTTTGTTTCAGGATACGGCAGCAAGGGTTCAAAATTATTTATAATCCGGCAAGCTGTTTTACGCATCATGAATCCAAAAGTGGTCCCGAGCGGTTCAGCCGCGCGCGTGAAAACATGGAGCGGCTGCGTGATTTGTGGAACGTGAAGCTTACTTTTGATTTTATTGTGCAAAACGGGAATACCGTAGTTGAAACAGGCATTAATATTACCAATTACCAGCCGTATAAAAAGGCTTCGATAGTAATTCCTTTGTACAATAATCTGGAATATACCGTACAATGCTATGATTCAATACGCAAATACACATCATATCCGTACGAAGTGATATTTGTTGATAATGCCTCACAAGACGGAACAAAAGAATACTTGGAGGGGTTGACCATTGCAGATACAGGCGTGCATGCAATATATAACACGGAGAATGTTGGCTTTCCCGGCGCAGTAAATGCAGGGTTGAAAGAATGCACTGGAGATTATCTTATTATTGCCAACAACGATATCCTCTTTACTCCCGGCTGGCTTGAAAAACTCATTAACCTTTCGGAGGCGCATCCGCAAATCGGTATCACGGGTCCGGTATCGAATTTTGTGAGCGGTGTGCAGATACAAAAAGACGCGGTATATGATACCACTGAGCAAATGTACATGTTTGCTGAAAAACTTGCCCGTGAGCAACGGGGCAAGTATGCAATTTTTCCAAGAGTTGCATTTCTTTGCGTGCTTATTAAACGCGAGCTTTATAATTTAATTGGCGGTCTTGATGAGCGCTTTGCACCCGGCAATTTTGAGGATGATGATTTTTGTTTACGCGCGCAGATAGCAGGTTATGCCACGGCTATAGCGAAGGATGTTTTCATCCACCACTACGGGAGTAAAAGTTTTCTTGCACAGGGTAAAAGTAAATATGAAGAGCGGCTGCGGATAAACCTCAAAAAATTTATGCAAAAATGGGGAACCGGCCCGGAAGAAATTTGGTTAAAAGGCGAAAAGCCGCGGAAACACTCGACTAAAATACCAATGAACAAAGATGTTGCAACCGAGTTAACCGAGAGGCTGAACCTATTTATTGAAGATGAAGAATACGAGCTTGCTGCCCAATGCTTAAAGAAACTTACCGGATTTGTTGAGAGCGGGGTAATTAACATGAGCGCTGAGCAGGTTAAACCGTTTTATACGTTAGCCGGGAAGCTTGAAATGTTGAATAAAAAAGGAAAATCGTAGTTTTTCATAAATAAATTAGTAATTTTGTAAAAGTAATAGGATGTAGGGTCCAATCATTAATAATCGGAGTTGGTATGAGTCTTTTTGTGACGCAATTACAAGAATCATTTTCTCTTTTTAAGGCAGGTCAATATGATGAATGCCTGCTAAAGTTAAAGGAAGCTAAGGCTGTATTTTCAGAGAAGGAAGATAACAGTAATGTTACCCTTGAAGATTACCTGATGTTTGAAGGTGGTGTGTTTTATCATTTAAAAAGATACACCGAAGCCTTAAGCAGTTTTGAAGCTGCCCTGAAGGAAAATCCAAAGTCTTCTGCAACTTGTTTGCATCTTGGCAAAACACTCATTCAACTAGATGAATTGGAAGCCGCCAAAACAATGCTCGAGTATGCCGTTCTTTACGATTCGCAAAACTCCCTTGCGGCTGAATTACTTGCGAAACTCGAGGAAGAGCCAGACACGCAGATTCTTCCCGCTGACGAGAAAGATAGTTTGGATAGCGCTCTCAAATTGTTCGAGCAGAAAAACTACAGCGAAAGCCTGCAAGTATTAACGGCTGTTGAAGCTGAGTATAAAGAATTATTGGCAAGTGTTTATAACTTTAAGGGTTTTAACCTGTTGGCACTCCGCCAGACAGAAAAGGCTAAAGAGGCATTTGAGCAGGCTATGCGTATCAACCCGCACAGCTCGCAAGCCTATGCCGGTATGGGCGAAGTAATGTACCTGCAAAATAAAGATGATGAATCCACGAAGATGTTTCAAAAAGCAGTAGAATTAAACCCTAATAACCAGTTTGCCATTTCCGGTTTAAAAAAAGCCGGGCAGGTTGCTCCGGCATCAGAGGTGGCTGATATTGACTTGGGGCAAATTGAAGCTGCAATCGAAAAAGCTTTTGGTGCATATTCTACAAAACAATTTGATGAATCACTGCAAATCCTTTCTCAAACCGAAAAAAGATTGAAAGCAATTAAAAACGTCGACGGCATGCTGATGTCGCGTTTGTTAAATTTTAAAGGTTTCTCGTATCTTGGTAAACAGGATAAAGACAGTGCCCGAGCAACGTTTGAGGAAGCACTAAAAATAAACCCCGATTCATCGCAATCCGCCACAGGCTTAGGCGAGGTTTTCTATATGGAAAACAACCTGCAAGCCGCGAAGGAGATGTATGAATGGGGAATTAAACTTAATCCTGAGAATAAATTGGCAGTATCCTGCCTGGCAAAGGTAAACGCTCTTTTATAAACGGAAAACAGCGTTTTAGTTTTATATACCCGTATGTGATAGGTTAATATGAGTACAATTTCTGCTTGCCTTATTGTAAAAAATGAGGAGAAGTATTTAAGGGAATGTCTTGAGTCGTTAAAAGGTGCAGTTGATGAAATTGTTCTGGTTGATACAGGTTCAACCGATACAACCGTTAAAATTGCTGATGAGTTTCAGTGCATTATTTTGCATTATGAATGGAATAATAATTTTGCCGAGGCAAGAAATTTCGCATTGCGGCATTGCACAAAACAATGGGTCTTGTACATCGATGCAGATGAACGGTTACTAAAAAAATCGCATACTGAACTAAAGGCCATCATCAGCAATAATATTAACAAAGGTGTGTATTGTACTCTTAAAAGTGTTGATGAAACCGGCGGCCGCCCGAACATGATGAAGTATATCCGTTTGTTTAGTAATCATCCGGATATTGCCTTCAAAGGCCGCGTGCATGAACAAATATTTGAATCGTTGATAAACCAAAAATATCAAATCATCGATTCAAACATCGAGTTGTTACATGTCGGTTACGATATTTCACTCGAAGCATTAAAACTAAAAGCAAACAGAAATTTGCAACTGCTCCTGAAAGACTTTCAGGAGAGCAGGGACGGTTATACCGCATTTCAGATTGGGCAGTCCTATGGTATCATGGGGCAAAAAGAACATGCAGCTTCCTATTTCCAAAAAGCTGTTAGTGCGCAGAACCTGCCAGCGGTTTACATGGCCCATTCGCTCAGGTTTTTAGCCGCATTGGAACTTGAAAAACGGCATTACAAGGAGGCATATCTTCTTATCGAAGACGCGCTGAGAGCAGACCCTTATCCACCGCTGGTTAATTTAATTGCCTCTAAAGTACAGTACCAGTTAGGCAATAAAACCAAGGGGGCCAATTTCTTCAGAACCGCGTATAACCACAATAAAGAATTGCTCTCGGCAAAAGTCGTGCGCCCGTTTGAAATAATGGCGGCTGAAGAGGATATGATACTCGAGGGGCTTTCGCTGGCCATTCAATTCCATATCGCGGAAATGTTCGAGTTCCTTTTGCGGGAGTATAAAAACTTTGCCTCATCAAACGGTAAACAGGGATTTGTAAAAGAACTGCTGATTTATGACAAATTATTTCATAATAAGCCTATCAACAAAATTGAAGTATTCAATTTATTAAAATCGCTGAACGATAAAAATTATCAGGTACTTATACCCTTCCTGAAAAACTTCCGGGATACGGTAATTAGAAATGAATTTATTGAAAGCCTTCTGAAAAAATATCCCGGCAACAAGGATCTTCTTGAACTGAAGGCCGAATGGTATGAGGATATTGGCAAATATGAAGATGCCGTTGATGTCTATACAAAATTATTTGAAGAAGATCTGGAAAACATGGTGATTTTTCTTAAAATGACCTCACTGTTAATCAGGTTGAACAGAATGAATGAACTCCGCAAGTTAATTGACCGGGCAGAACTTGTCTTTACGGACAATGCCCAATCCTATGAGTTGATTCAGCAATTGAAGAAAAAAATACAACACTTGTATGCTTCCGAGTGACTTTGATTCGAAGCGCAGCGAAGGTGAGCAGCTATTTCTGCATGGTAAGTTCGCGGAAGCACTTGCCGTGTTTGCAGATTTGCTGCAGACGAATCCTTCCAATCCGACACTTAACTTTTGGTACGGCGCTTCACTAATAAAACTGGGGCACTCTGAGCAGGCAATAAAACATTTTTACCTAAAACTTGAAGCCGACGGTAACAATGCAACCGTATTAAATTTTCTCGCGGCGCAGCCCTGCAGAACACCGGCAGGCATGATGAAGCGGTTTTTCAATTTGAAAAGATTTTAAAGACTTCACCGGGTAATGTTGCTGCCGAAGTGAATCTTGCAATTTCGCTTTCGGAGCTTGGCTTGCACGAAAAAGCCTTGGCGTTGTTACTGCCATTTGCCGAGTCTGGTGATGCAGGACCGGATATCCTTTACAATGCCGCGTTGTGCTCGCAAAACCTCAAAAAATATCCGCAGGCAAAAACACTGTATGAACAGGTGCTTACTATTGTCCCCGGCAGCCCTGAAGCACTGATTAATCTTGGCTTGGTGCACCGTTCGCTTAACGATATAGATGCTGCAATGCACTGCTTCCTAAAGGTTTTAGAAAAGGAACCTGCGCATATAGATGCACTATACAACTATGCTTCTGTTTTAATAGAAGCCAAACAGTTTGATGCAGCAGAAAAGCTGCTTCATGAAGTGCTAACAGTGCAGCCTGTCTTTAAAGAAGCTACGAATGACCTCGGCCAGATATTTTTTCAAAGGATGCGTTTTGATGCAGCCCGCGAATTGTTTTCCAAATGTGTTGAGATTGCTCCCGAATGGTGGCACGGTCTTTTTAATCTTGCATTAACTCTTCATGAGCAAGGCCAATATCAAAAAGCTATTGCCGGATTCAGGGATGCATTATTGTTGGAGCCAGAAAACCCACTCATTCATTTTGGCTTAGCCGAATCACTCCTTTCGGTGGGTGAAATTGAATCAGGCCTAAAACATTATGAATACAGGGTACACCTCGATACGAATATTTCACGAAATTTTTCCATTCCCCGATGGCACGGTGAAAATCTTTCAGGAAAAAAGATATACATTTATGAAGAGCAAGGCTCGGGTGATACATTCCAGTTCATCCGGCTGCTGCATATACTTAAACAGCAGGGTGCTGAAATAGTTTTTGAATGCAAACCGGCTCATGAGCGTTTATTTGGGGCAAATCCTCATATTGATACTCTACTAACCGGACCCGATGAGCAAATTATGAGCGCATGTAACTTTTTTTCGCCCTTATTAAGTTTACCTCTTTATCTGAAACATTTTGCGGATGCAGGACGCACTACATTCCCGTATATACACTCTCCCGTCTTACCCACCGGAAAAATGTTAATAACTGCGGATAATGTAAATAACAAAAAAGTCGGCTTGGTTTGGTCAGGAAATACTTTTTCAAATATTAATAAAAAACGTCATTGCCTCCTTTCGGCATTACAGCCATTGTTTTCCATCCCGGGTTTAGCTTTTTTTTCATTGCAGGTTGATGCTGCAAAAGATGAACTGGCCGGTTCACCTTTTGCCGGTAAGATAACGGATTTGTCGCCATACATCACCGATTTCGCGGATACAGCATCAATTATCGCCGAGCTTGATTGTGTTGTCAGTATTGATACATCAGTGGCTCATCTTGCGGCTGCGATGGGTAAGCCCGTGTATCTGTTACTGGCAAAAGTACCTGACTGGCGCTGGCAGGGAAAAGAGGATACCTGTGACTGGTATCCCACGATGAAACTATTCAGGCAGCAGGAGCAAGGCAATTGGGAAACTCCTGTTAAAGCCCTTGCCAATGAACTTAACCCGGTAAAACCTATGGTATTTACTCCCGAAAACCCGTTAGTGCTCGCCTTAACCTCCGGTGAAAATTTCGGTTGGGGTGTTTGCAGTAAGTATATTGTAAAACATCTTTCCGCGACAACGCCGGTAAGCGTATTAGGCGCGGTCGATATCCCCGGTTTAGACCAGCGCACAATTTTCCACGCTATTCAGAATAATAAACTCGAGCCATTACACTCTGTGAGGGGTAAAGTTAATATCGGCTACACTTTTTTCGAGTTTTTACTCGACAGCGACAGCACCCGCAACGCGGGATGGTATGACCTGATATTAGGCGGCTCAACGTGGAATAAAGAAAAATTGATAGTGCACGGCATTAAAAATGCCGAAGTCTTGTTGCAAGGTGTTGACCCAGAGATTTTTTACCCGATTGAAGAACAAAAACTCTCCAACCTTTTTGTCATTTTTTCCGGCGGCAAATTTGAACTGCGCAAAGGTCAGGATATGGTGTTGAAAGCCGTTGGCATTCTGCAGCAGCGCTACAAAGATGTTATTCTGATAAATGCATGGTATAATATGTGGCCGCAGACAATGATGGATATGGCCAAGTCGCAGTATATAAAATTCGATGTGCGGGGCAGCCAGTGGACTGAGGTAATGGAATACCTGTACCTGATAAACGGATTAGACCGTGACCGCATATTTACTCTTGAACTGACGAAGAACAGTCAGTTGCGGGGAATCTATGCAAAGTCGGATATTGGGCTGTTCCCTAACCGTTGTGAAGGCGGGACAAACCTTGTTCTAATGGAATATATGGCTTGTGCCAAGCCGGTTATTGCCTCGTACAACACCGGGCATAAAGATGTGCTGACAGAGGATACCTCGTACCTGCTGAAAGAAATGAAACCCTTTGAGGTTTATGATAACGGGGTACTTGCTGCCGAATGGGAGGAACCGAGCCTTGATGAAATTGTTGCCAAATTAGATTATGCCTATCATCACCGCGATGAGATTAAAAATACCGGGCATAAAGCCGGTGAATATATGAAGAACTTTACGTGGGAAAAAACCGCCCAACAGGTATTACGGTATGCGCGGGCTGCAGGAAGCCCGTAACGCATCCCGTGTTTGTTGGGCAAACAATGCATCTATCTGCAAGTCGATAACCTTAAAGCTGCCTTTTTGTATTGGCTCTGCAAGTGCCGGTGCTAAGCCGGAAAAACTTTCTACCGGTATATAAACACCGTTAAAAGCGCTAACCACTTTCTCCACATCATAGGCAACTGGAGTCCTGAAAAAATTGCCCACGCTGTCAAGATAATCCTTAACCGGCAGCACATCAAATATTCTGCCGCCGCCATTACTAAACAGTAATACGGTTACCGGTACACGGGCATTTTTAAGCAGCAGCAATGCGTTCAAATCATAGTAAAATGTCACATCACCAATTATAAGATATACCGGATTTTTATTTACCGAAGCAATACCCGATGCAGTTGAAATTATACCATCGATACCACTGGCACCTCTGTTCTGATAAACAGTAATATGTTTTTTGGCAGGTTCAGCAAAATCGTCAAACACACGGTAAGTAAGGCTGTTTGAGAGCATCACGGCTGAGTTTTCAGGAATGTTTTCAATAAGCAGGTTAGAGAGACTCACTTCATGGAGTTTTCCTTCGGGCAATATACCTGAGATAGTATCTCTAACGGCAGCATTGAGCGATATCCATTGCTTGAAGAAAACATTTGATACAGTGGCCGCCTTGTCGTTTTTATGCAAATCGTCAATAATTTCCGCGGGCTTTGCATTGATAATAATTCTTTTGTTATCGGTTGGGTCAATCCGGTCTCCGAACGGGTTGATGATAATTCGGGACGCTTGCAGTTTTTCCAGAAACCTGTTAAGGGTTGCGCTAACCATGCCCATGCCAAAAACAAGGATGCAATCAGGGTGCAGTTCCGAACCAATTTTGCCGGAGCGCAGGAGTGTATCAAAATGACTGATAATGTGCAGCTCTTTTTTTCCATTGAACCGTAACCCTGAACCTATATCCGCGAAGATGGGGGCTTGCAGCCGCTTTGCAATTGCAACAATTGCCTTCCTGTCTTTGGGTGTATATAAACCGGGGCCTGCAAGTACTAGTATTCTACTGCTGAGTGATAGCGACACTTGGGCCCGCTGCAAATCTTTTTTATCCGGTGCATTCTTTTTAGAAATGGCGGCAGAAACATTGGCAGTAAGCGACTGTAATAAAGTGGTGCTGATTTCAGCGGTTTTTTCATGCGGTTCAAATGGCTTTTTGTACGGCAGGTTTATATGTACCGGCCCTTTGTTTTCAAAAAGGCAAACCGTAATAGCTTCGTGTAAACTCTTTTTAAATGCAGAAAAATACGCTGATGTCATTTCCGGAAGGCCTGCATCAAAGGCGTACCGGATATGGTTTTTATATATATTTCTTTGATTAATTGTTTGATTCGCCCCGGTTCCTATTAAATGTTCCGGCCTGTCTGCAGTGCAGACAATAAGCGGAATACGTTGTTGATATGCCTCGATAATTGCCGGATAGTATTCAGCCACGGCGGTACCGGATGTGCAGAGCAAAACCACCGGATAACCGCTTACCCGGGCAACCCCGGTTGCATAAAAGGCGGCAGTCCGTTCATCAATAACGGATGTACATTGTAGTTTTTTATTGCTTATGCAGGCAAGTGCAAGAGATGTACTCCTTGAACCAGGAGATATAATTATCTGCCGGATATTGTTGGCAAGGAGCGTGCGGATAAAATACCCTGCCTGAATAAAATTAGGATTAACTTTCATGGGAAAAAGAGCGATTTGATTGAATCGGCTTTTTTCTGCATCTCCTCAAATTCCGCCACTGCTTCCGAAGCCGCAACGATACCACCCCCGCTAAATATGTGAACATCTTTTTTGGTAAACAAGGCTGACCGGAGCGGAATAAAGGAATCGACGTTTCCTGTTCCATCAGTCCATGTAATTGCTCCGCAGTAGAGGCCCCTGCTGTAGTTCTCCAAACGGTTTATCAGTTCAAATGATTCCCGCAGTGGGTATCCGCAGGTGGCAGGTGTGGGAAAAAGTTCGTCCAGTATGGCAAATATTTTTTCGGGTGCCGGAAGTTCGGCTTTTATTGGTGTCCATAAATGTTGTAAAGAAGCCAGCTTTTTTATGCCCGGTTGAGTGCTGTTTGTAACATTATCTGAATATTTACCCAATATACTGGTGATATAGTCGGTAACTATTTTATGCTCAAGCAATTCTTTCTCATCGGCCAGCAGGCGGGCTGTCAGATCCGCATCCTCTGCATCATCCTTACCCCGTGCCGAAGTTCCGGCGAGAGCCTCTGTAACAAGAACATTATTCCTGAGTGTCAACAGCAGTTCAGGTGATGCACCGCTAAAAACAGAGGTGCCGCTTTTAAACAAGAACCGGTGTGTAGCCGGGAACCTGTCGAGCGAGGACAAGAACCATGAAAAATCCGGTGCCGCGAGTGCTGCCGTTTGTTTCCGTGATAGTACGGCTTTTGAAACCCGCCCCGCTGAAATTTCCGAATGGATAATGTTGATACTTTCAGTAAAGGCAGCCAGGTCACAATTGGAAAAAAAGTCGAGCGTTTCTTGTTTTGTGTGATTACCGTCAAAAAAAACAAAGTTTTTATTAGTACTTTCGTTTAGGATTCTTACCGGCAGAGTGTTGTTGCAATTTATACAGAGTAAACAGGAATGGTTTCCGGTGGTGTAAAAAACATATTCGGGAATGAGCCATTCAGCCGCGAAATCACTCCACAACCGGTCGTTTTCTAGACGGTTAAACAATTTTCCGGAAAATAGAATAGGTAATTTCTTAAACGGGAAAGCGGTTGAAAAATTAACCGAAGCTATCGCTGAAACAAAAGATTCCGGATTAAATCCGGCTGGAGCGGGCTGCAAGCCGCCTGCGATAAACGAATACGATGCATCGGGTGCCAAATAGTAAAATACTGACCCGGAAGCGTGGAAACACGCGGGGAGCAGTTTTTCTGTTTGTACTACCCCGATTTGGTAATAGTTCAGGAAAAGTCTCTGATCCTCATGGATCGGAATTACGGCAGAAAAATCCGGAAGTATGGTTGTTTCGTTAGCTATTGCAATAGTCACATTTAAATAACAATAATTTCGAGATTAATATATTCAGATGCCATGAGTTGAGCAAAAAAAAGATTATTTTTTGAAAAAACTATGGAACCTTTTGCCTTTTAATATTGTCTAATCAATAAAGAAGTTAAAAAAATTAAAATTTGTCATTAGTGGAAGCGGAGGTATCAGTTTTTTCTTGTTACGATGGAGCGCAAAGCTTAATTAAAAAAAACAACCTATGGAAGGATTTGCCATGCAAATGATAAGCGCGAAAATCGACAATCCGTTAGCCGAATTGATCAGCGATGATATTTATGAGTTGCTGACTGAACATGGTTTGATAGACGATAAAGCCGTGAGGGACTATCAAATTCGCAAAAAATTTAAAAATATGCGGGCCGGCAAAGTAAGTGCCGGGGATGCAATCGATACTTTACGCGAAGAGTATCCGTACTTACAATTTGATACGATACGTAAAATAGTTTATCAGATCAGCAAGTAAAAAAAACGTTAAAATTTTGCAAAAAATAAAAAAAATATTTGCGCAAAATTACAAAAAAATGTAAGTTTGTATTGCCTCGAAGGCGGGTTTCTCCCCTGACTCGTCTTCTTAAACAGCGGCCCAGTGTCCCCCCCAGCACTGGGCTTTTTTTTTACGAATACCTATTTTTGAAAGGTATATATGTCTAAAGTTGTTAAAACTAAAGGAAAAGTGGCTAGAAAAGCCCCTATTGAATCACCGTTCCGTATTTATTGGGATAAAACGAACTATATCCTGTTCGCGCTTGGTGTTCTTTTAAGTATTGTAGGATATTATTTACTATCGGTTAAGCCTTGGGATAGCAGTGCATCACTGGTTATCTCTCCTGTTATTTTATTTATTGCTTATGCGGTCGTTTTTCCTGCTGCAATTTTCTACAAGTCCAAAGAGCTTAAACAAGAAGAAACTGCCTGATATGTTACTTGCAAAAGTGAGGGGAAACGTGGTAGCCACCCAGAAAGACCCAAACCTTTTGGGGCATAAGCTATTGGTTATCCGCACGATTGACCTTGAAGGTAATTTCCTTGGCATCAATGATATTATTGCAATTGACCTTACCGGAAGCGGTATCGGAGATACGGTACTGGTAACACAGGAAGGTGATGCAGTTGCACAAATACTGGGGCACCGGAACGCTCCCGTGCATACTATTATTGTCGCTATTGTCGATCAGGTAAGCGTTAATATATAAACGGTATCCTGTTTGGAATATCCCGACTACTTTCAGCTCAGGCGGCTGCTTGCAATTGAGGGTATAGGCCCGGTAAAAATCCGGAACCTGCTTGCCCGTTTTGAAGCTTTCGAAGAAATCTTCGAGGCTCCATTGCAGTCCCTTACCCAGATTGAAGGAATTAATAGTAGTATTGCAAAAAAAATCGTGCAATCCTCGGATACACTCGATGAAGTGAACAGAGTTGTCGATACCGATTTCAAGTTCTTGGAAAACTCAGGCACGCGGGTTTTATACTATCTTGATGAAGATTTCCCCCAAAATTTAAAAAACATCTACGATCCCCCACTCCTGCTTTTTGTCAGGGGTGATATTTCTGAACTTGTAAAACCGGCCATTGCCATGGTTGGCAGCCGGAAACCGACTCAATACGGAAAACTGATAAGCGCTAAAATTGCCCGCGAGATTGCCGGCTTGGAAATCGGCATTATCAGCGGCCTTGCCCGCGGCATCGATACACTTGCGCATACATCGGCACTGTCAGCGGACGGAAAGACTTACGCCGTGATGGGTACCGGCATGGATTTGATATATCCCGCGGAAAACAAAAAACTGGCTGAACAAATACTCGAACAGGGAGCACTGATTACAGAGTATTTCCCTAAAACCCTGCCGGAGCCCGGTAATTTTCCCCGGAGGAACAGGATTATTTCGGGATTAAGCCGTGCAGTAATTGTTGTTGAAACCGGGTTAACAGGCGGCGCGATGATTACCGCGAATCTGGCCGCGGATCAGGGGCGGGATGTTTACGCGGTGCCGGGTAACCTTGGCTCCCCGCAGTCAGAAGGCACTAATCAGCTTATTAAAATCGGCAGTGCAAAACTCTACAACACGCTCGATGATGTACTTTCTGATATTGGCATCGGTAAACGTGATAAAGAAAATGCAAAAGAGCAGCAAAAAGTATTGTTGTCACTCAATCTCTTCGAGCAGAAAATACACTCCGTGCTAAGTTCCGAACCCGTTTCAATTGATAAAATTGCCACGGTTACCGGGTTATCGGTTTCAGACTGTCTTGTAAATCTGTTAACACTTGAGTTTAAGGGCATTGTCCGGCAATTGCCGGGCAAAATGTTTATTACGGAATAGACCTGCACAGTAAACTGAATAGGGCTGGAAGTTCTCAATATATACATATGGGTTTGAAAAATTTATATTTATGACCCATAAAAACCCTAAACTTTTATTATATACACGATATAATTGAAAATTCCCGCTGAAATTTGCCTCACCCCTATTATAATTCCACACATGAGAACTGAAGGTTTGCCGAGGTCATCCGGATGCCCGGTTATAATCACTGGCATTAATTTACTTATATATCCCATAATGGAGAGTTCCGTCTAGGAAAAAAACTCTGTCAAACCATGCAACTAATAATTTTGCGCTTTCTGAATTGTAGAAATATGCGTTGCTTCCGTCCTTAAGTAAAGTAAACCGCTGGTATTCATTAGTTTCCGGCAAATACCTGTACAAAAAATAGTAGCAATCAGGCGCATCATGAATTACATTGTGAAGCGAGTCAACCTTCGGAGATAATAATGTTTTGGCGGCAAGTTGATAACTCCACAGAAGAGTGTCTCTGCTTATAATTTTGCGTAATGTATCATGAAGAATGAATTTAGCCAATAACTTCTGGGCTGTATATCTGACAGCATTGTCCGGTCCATAAATATGCATTACATACTTATGAACGGTGCCATTGGTATCAATATTATATCTGGCAAATGTTTCCTTAAAACCATGATAGTATTCCACTTCATAGAGATACATAGGTGGTGATTTTACTATTGGGGTAACACTCTCTTTTTTCTGGCAGAGAGTAACTGAAATCATTGAAATGATGATTACGAAATAAAATTTAATGTTCATAAAAAAGCCTTTTGAATCTTCTTGATTCTTATGATTATCATTGTGCCGAATTAGTTAAATCGTTACAGCATTTTTAAAATAAGCATTCAGCCCAATAGTAACAGATTTCCCCTCAAACATACATTGCGTAGGTGTGTTCCCGTGCCAAATGGCAACGGGCAGGGGCTTCCCAGATGCACGCTGTGCTGTAATATTAATAACAATGACTTTGATAAGTTTACCATTTGCAAATTTAACTTTCTTTTTAGACTAAAAAACATAAACCAATATAAAAAAATAGGGCTGGAAGTTTGCATTCTTTATATAGCGGGTATTTTGTAACTTACATGATGTTTAAAAATCTTTAATTAAAATCGCTGGAAGGAAAAATTCGTGCAATACGAAAACATTTTTGAACTATTACATAAAGGCGGATTTACTATTTACGTTTTGGCGTTGTGTTCTGTCTTTTCTTTAAAAATAGCACTCGATAAATCTATTCAGTTTCGCGGGATACAAAGTAAAATTAGCGCACAAATACTTAGTTTAGTTCGCGATTATCTTAAGGCAGGCCAGTACGATGAATTAGTAAACCAGCTTGCAGCCATGAAATGGAAATTTTTCGGGATGAAATATTCAAGCCCGCTTATTGCCGTTATCACACACATTGTAAAGCACAAGGATTTTGATAAAGAAGACTTAACCGAATCGGCCTTTGGCAAACTTGATAAAGAAGTGACGGTTTATGAAAAAGGGCTTGGCGTGCATGCAACTTTAGGGAGCATCACCCCGTTTATTGGTCTTTTCGGAACGGTTATCGGTATTATTAAATCATTTCACGCGCTTTCTTTACAGGATGCTTCGAACTATTCAAGCGTTATCAGCGGTATTGCCGAAGCACTTATTGCCACTGCAGCGGGTCTTTTCGTCGCTATTCCCTCGGTAATGTTTTATAACTATTTTACCAAAAAGCTAAAAATGGAACTCCCGGTTCTTGATGATGCAATCCGTGAAACAGTACGGTTAATTAAAAAATAAACCTAAACCGAATAGAAATAACGGAAAGACACATGAGACGGCGTTACAGATTAGACGAAAAAGAGTTCAGCGAAATTAATATTACTCCATTCACGGATGTGATTTTAGTTTTGCTCATTATATTCATGATTACCAGCCCATTCCTGATTTCCGGGGCGTTCAACGTAAAACTGCCAAAGGCGGTTTCTGCTGATACACAGGCAAATCAGGATGTAGAAGTATATCTAACACAAACAAATGATGTTATTATCGATGGCAAAACAATTCCGCCCGATGGCGTTGTTGGTGCCCTCAAGGCGCAGTTTATCATCAGGAATAACTCAGCCGTGATAATAAAAGCGGATAAAAGTGTATTACACGGTAATTTTATTCAATTGCTCGACATGGTTAAACTTTCGGGTGCCAGCAAAGTGCTTGTAGCAACAACAAAAACCAATGACGAGCCGGCAAAAACACCACCACAGGACAAGGAATAACCGCGTAGAATAGACAACTCAACCGTGTTAAACCTCAGCGAAAAGCTCTACAATTTTATACGGGGGGAATGGAAAACCATTCTCCTCTCTGTATTATTACATGTTATTGTTTTTATTTTGGTAAAAACCATTCCAGTGCCGGAAACCATATACACCCCCCCAAAAAACCGTTACGTGGAGCTTGGGCAAATTCCGGAGCAGATGAAACAATTTACCGCGAACCCCGAAAAAGTTAAAAGCATAACATCCCCGGAAAAATTGAAGGACAGCAAAGCCGGATTACGGCCCGATAAAGTAGTTAGGCTTGAAACGGGAAAACCGGGCGGCTCGGTAACGGGTTTTAACGGTGAGGGTGGCGAGGCGCTCGGCACTAAAGGTGTCGGAGAGGGTGCCGGCAACTCCGGTCAGGGAGGCACCGGTGAAAAGGGGAGTGATATTTACCGTGTTGGTGTGGAGGAAATGCCCGAGCCATACGGCGGCAAGGCAGCCATCATTAGTAAAATACCCCCGAATACCCCTGATTTTGCCACAGCCAAAGGCAAAAGTATATATATTCTCGCGTTTATCGATGAAAGCGGTATTGTCCGGAAAGCACAAATTTCAAAAGGCACAGGCAGCGCGGTGGATTTGGCAGCGGCTAATGCAGTCAGGAAAACCCGGTTCAAGCCCGGCAAGGACAAAGGCAAAATTGTAAAAGTGCAGTTGATGCTTAATTTGGGGATGTAAAAAAAGTAAACCTCATTGTGGGGGACTCGTTTTTAGGCAATGCTAATGCCGTTAAAACAAAAGAACCTCACCCTTAGTCCCTCTCCTTCGTAAGGCAATGCCTCCCAAGGGAGGTAAACGTGTCAACTTAAGGGCAAAATGTTTGTTTTTACGCCAAAAACAGCCCTCACCCTAACCCCAATGGTGTCAACTTAAGGAATCGGAGCATAAGGAGGAGAAAAAAAAGTTTAAAAAGTGTCTCATTTTGGGAATTTAAAGGTGCTCCCGTATGTTA
>JACPGF010000290.1:4964-17958 GCA_016182615.1 Ignavibacteriales bacterium | reverse complement strand
TTTTCTGAGAACAAAAGCACCATACTCCTGATTTTTATACTGGAATATCAAATCATTGATATCGACGAGGGGTGTGTTATTACTCATACTCTAACCGCCGTAATTCTTTTTAATTAAACCAAGATCAACATCACTTATATCAACCAGTGCATACCTCTTTATATTGCTAATATTAATTTCATCAAGAATATCAACCATGTTTTTATAGTTAGCTTCTGTTGTGGCCTTTATAAGTACCGTTAAATCTTTGACCTGCAAATTACGCACGAGCAATGCTCTTCTGATCCCGTCTTTCGAGAAACCTGTTTTTAACAATTCAGCATCCGGGCTTGGTAAGCCGAAATAATAGTAAACTTTATTCGAGTCAGCAACAATCACTGTCATAGCTTTTGAGGCTTTCAAATCATTACCCTTATCCACTTCTTGACCCGGAGGAGGCTTCACAGGCATGTTAATTTCCATTGTCTGTGGTTTGCTAAACGTTGTGGTTAACATAAAAAACGTCACGAGAAGGAATCCTAAATCCACCATAGGTGTAAGATCCACACGCGTAGAGGCCTTCTTGGACCTCTTTTTACCACCTTTGTGTTTTCCGCCCCCTTTTTGGGAGGTATCTAGTTCTGCCATGTGTTTCCTTTCCTACTGTGGTTTAGCTTCGACATTGGTAACAAGATTGAATTTATTAACATTCTTATCCTGAAGTGTGTTAATAACCCTCTTAACAACCGGATACGGAACTTTACCGTCGCCGCGGATAGCAATCCGGAATTTCGGATTTGTAATACGCCCGTTGATAACCCACATACCCAATTCATTATTGGTCGAGTCGCAGGGTATCCCTGGATTGTTTTGATCTTTTTGCATCGAGTTTGGATCGAGTGAAAGATACTCTTTCAATCGATTAACAGGAACACCAAAGGAAGACATCAGTGAAAATGTATGTTTTTCATCTTCGGTGAACTGTATATTAAATTTTTCTGAAATTTTATCGAGTAACCGTTCTCTGTTGTATTTACCATCAATACCGAATATTACCCGGCCATCTTTTGTCATTACAATGGTCATAATATCCGAATCAGGCAGTTTAATGTCCGAAATTGATGAAGGTAAATCCACGATAACCGGATCGTCATTTTTAAACTTCGTGGTTAACATAAAGAACGTGAGCAGCAAGAACGCGACATCGCACATCGCGGTCATGTCAATCAGCGTGCTTTTACGTGGGATTTTAACTTTTGGCATTTTTAATCCATTCTTTAGAATTAATTATGCTTGGCAAGGAATTTTTGGGTAATAGCCACGCCAGCTTCATCAATGCTATAAGTTAACCGGTCAATCTGAGTTGTAAAGAAGTTGTACATGATAATAGCAATTGCCGAAGTACCAATACCAAGTGCTGTATTAATAAGTGCTTCTGAAATACCATTTGCAAGTGCAACTGCATCAGGTGAACCTGCTGTTGCAAGAGCCGCGAAAGCCTTGATCATACCGATAACCGTACCAAGAAGACCCATGAGTGTCGCAATCGATGAAATGGTTGCAATGATAACAAGATTTTGTTCAAGCATTGGTAATTCCAATGAAGTAGCTTCTTCAAATTCCTGTTTAATGGCAATTACTTTCTGATCTTTATTCATGCCTTTATCGACAGCCATTTCTTCATATTTTACCAGTCCTGCTCTTACAACATTAGCAACTGAACCTCTTTGTTTATCGCATTCAGTAATTGCTGTTGAAATATCATCTTTAGAAAGTAAGGTGTGAATTTTAGCGATAAATGAAGCAACGCGTCCTTTGCCTTTTGCCCGGTAAATAGTAATAAACCGTTCGATAACAAATGTTAAAACCATTAACAACAAACCCATAAGAACAGGCACAATAATTCCACCCTTGTAAATTACTCCAAGCCAGTTACCTGGTTTAGGGTGGTTCGCGGGGTCATTTCCCTGAAAGTTTGTAGGATTCCCTAATACATACAAGTAAATCAGAATTGCAACGGTGAAAATAATAGGTATCGCTATGGTTGCAAAACCAGTAAAGAGCGTTTTGATATTTGTTTTATTGCTCACGGATGTCTCCTTTTTAATGTTACCAAAATAAAACTGTGTTTCTAAATAATGTATCTTTCAAAAATACGTCTTACATAAAATATTAGCAAAAAAAAACTAAAGGAATGATAAAAAATTACCCCTTTTTCCACACTTCGTGCATTTAATTCACAATTTACTCGTTATACACTTCAAATTTACCAAAAGTTCCGCAGGATTTATACTGAATAATGAATACTTGGAACAAATATTCCATTTTACTAACCTCTCAATCCCCCATCATCACTAACCGCGATTATTAAAATTCATTAATAACTCATTTGCCTGTATAAAAAGCCCAGCTAAACAACTAATTCAATTCCTCTTATCGATCGAATTAAAAACGACATGGCTAAAAGCAGGGACTTATATATTTATCATTATTGATTCGTAACCACTCAGCTCATGTCTAAAATGATTTAGATCTCCTAACCTCAGATTTTTATCTGAGGTTATGTCATAAAATTTACGCTGAACTTCTTCATCTGCTTATATTAACTAAACGCCTAAACCCAACTTTATTTTACATAAACTGAGTAGTTACATTCATTATTAATTATTAATTATTCATTATTCATTAGCTATTATCTTCGCCAACCCTGAAGACCATAAACTTTAAATACGCTGTTTCCGGCATAGAAGGTAAAACCGGATGATCAGGACCAGCACCGCAAGAGTGTATTAGCTGAACTGTCCTCCCGGTTTTACGTGCTGCATGTGCAACAGTTTCAAGATAATCATCATATCCGGTATGATAAGAACACGATGAGGTGCACAAGTAACCATACGGTTTGAGCGCTAATAATGCAAGCCTGTGCATTTTTTGATACGCTTTCAATGCAACCGGGATCGACTTTCTGCTTTTAGCAAAAGAATGCTGATCTATCATCACTACATCATACCGTATACCTTCGCTAACCTTTTTTTCCATAAAGTCAAACATGTCTTCGGTAAAGACTGCATACTTATCCGTATCGGTTATACCATTTTCGGCTAAATTAACTTTTACATTTTCAATTTCATTCTTCGATGAATCAACAAAATCAACCTTCGCTGCTCCTGCAAGCAATGCATTAATTCCGAAACCCCCGCTATTACAAAAAGCATCAAGGACAAAAGCATTTTCAGCTAAACCGGCGGCATATTTTCTATTTTCTACCTGATCAAGAAATAACCCTGTTTTTTGCGCGGTTGAAAAATCTACTTTATACCGGACTTTTCCATCGCTCACTATTTCGCTGCCTGCCTCACCAAAAAGCACTTCAGGTAAAGGTGTAATTCCTTCCATCTCCATTAGACGCGCATCATTAACACAAAGTACATTCACGGCCTTAAATTCCGAAACAAGAATATCAACAATCATTTGATGAAGTTTGTGCATGCCAGCCGAATTAAACTGTAACACGAACGTACTATTGTATTTATCGATTATAAGCCCTGGCAATAGGTCGCTTTCACTATGAACCAATCTGAATGACTCCCTGCCTGAGCAAACCATAGACCGTAATTGGTATGCCGTGTTTAACCGGTGCGTAATGTGTGCGCGCACATCAGAAACTTCACTCCGTGACAGTATTCTGCCTGCTATAAGTGACTGCTTATTGTAAAAGCCGCTTCCCAGAAAAGAGCCGGAATGCGTTACAAACATAACAATATCACCGTTTTCCGGATTGCCTTCAACTTTTTGTACTTCATTGCTGAATACCCACAGATGTCCCTGCAGTATCCGTTTTTCTTCGTTTTTTCTTAATATAATTTTTTTAGTCATTGTTGGGTTTTATTTTATTGAAAGTGTAATATAGCCCAAAGTAATAGATAATTCCTTAATAATCGCCCGGATGCAAATATTTGCACTATACTTATTTCCTTTACCTGAGTCATCCATAACATGTCCCTATCATTTTCTCAGCAGCATAAAACCGACGAAGCCTGATATGATAGATGCAACAAGTATCCCAACACGAGCCTCGTCCATCAATCCCGATTTACCGGCAAATGAAAGATTCGCGATGAACAATGACATAGTGAAACCGATCCCTGCAAGAACCGCGGCTCCGTAAATTTGTACATTACTGCTTCCTTCAGGCCTGTCTGCAAGCCGCAATTTTATTGCAGAATATGTAAATCCGAATACTCCTAGTTGTTTGCCAATAAACAGTCCCAGTACAATCCCAATCCCAACCGGGTTAAATAACAAATCGCTAAAACTGCCTTGTATGGTAACACCCGCATTTGCCAATGCAAAAAGTGGGATAATGAAAAAAGTTATCCACGGGTGTAAGTTTATTTCAAATCTCTGCAGCGGGGTTAACACGTTTTCGCAATTTTTTTCAATTGCTTGTATAACTGATAAGTTATCTTGCTCAACTTGTCCCTTATCTTTACTCTCAATATTTATATTCAATTCGGACAGGATTCCTTTTGTCGATTGCATGAAACTGACTTTATCGAGTTTGCTCCTCGCAGGAATCGTGAATGCCAGAATTACTCCTGCAATTGTTGCATGTATGCCAGAAAACAATAACGCGATCCACAAGGCAATACCTAAGATGATATACGGCATAAGCTTTTTAATTTTGAGTGTATTAATTACCATTAATAGCACAATTATGATAATTGCAAATCCAAGAGCCGTAAATGAAATCGATGAAGTATAGAATATTGCAATAATTATTACAGCGCCAATATCATCTACAATTGCCAGTGCAGTAAGAAATATCCTTAACGAGGTTGGTATTTTACCTTTAAGCACAACTAATATTCCCACAACAAAAGCAATATCAGTTGCAACCGGAATGGCCCATCCCGCGCTGCCGGCTCCGCTGCTATTAAACAGTAAATAAATTACCGCCGGGACAATCATTCCTCCCGCCGCGCCTATTACCGGCAAAAGAGCCTTTTTAAAACCAGACAGCTCTCCAACAAGTATTTCACGTTTAATCTCAAGGCCAACAACAAAAAAGAACAAAACCATCAGGCCATCATTGATGAAATGAATAATAGTAAACTCTAAACTTTTTTCATTGAAAAGAATAGTTATACTACTTTCCCAAATTGCATGAAAGCCTGCGGCAAAGCTGCTGTTTGAAAGTATGAGAGAAAGTATGGTCATAACAAGCAAAACGATTCCGCCGGAGGCTTCGTTATGCATAAACTCTTGAAACGGGTTAATTTTATCCCTGAAAAATTTTCTTCTCACTTAGTTATAGTTATCCTTTTCTTTTGAGTAAATAAAATGTAAGCCTTCGGGTTTAAAATACCCAGTCGCGCTACATCTGTTTTCTTTCAATATCTAAAATTTTTTTTAACAATTTGTAACCTCTCAGGTAACTACTCAGCCCATTGAAATTAAATAACAGATTGTGCTGATTTTATGTGAATAATTTCCCATAGTAGGTCAGTTCGCCCCCGTTCGGGGACGTGATTTTTTTTTAGTCACTCTCCACGGTTTGCACCCGCGGTTATTGAGGTTTAGTCCCTTCGGGACAAATTTAATCGGCTGAGTAGTTACCTTCTCAGTTCATATCTAAATTAATTTCCATCTTCTAACCTCCGACTTTAGTCTGAGGAATCCCAACCCATCTAGCCTCAGGTTTCACCCACTGGATATTGATTTGAAATTATAACTCACTTTACGCAATTTGGGCTAAAGTCTGGTCTAAGCCCAAATTGATTTTGTCAGCAATCAAGCAATGATTTATCAAAAAATAACAAGTGAGTGGCTAAAACCTGTTTTGAGTTGTTTCAATTTTCTCCCCCGGTTTACCCAATGCCTCCCAACAGATAGCAGTGGGATAAATCCGGGGATCACAAGTCCGATACCCACCCACACTGGGCTTCAGCCCAATCTTGCTTAACATGAATTATTAATTTGAACCAAGTTAAAATGAGAGACTTCACATAAAACATAAACCGCATAAGTGGGTAAACCGATTAGGAGGATTGCTATTACTTAACAATCCCCGCAATCGGATATGAATATTTTAATAAGCTGTAAGCGAAGACACTTTTTCTAAAATCCAACAAACAGTTTCAGAATAAGTGCAACAACTCCAACAAGGAGTAAAACAACCATTACTATTGCATACGTTGAAGTACTGTCTTTTTTATTTCCGGTTTCCATTGTAATCTCTTGGTTTAAATGATTGAATCAATAATCCTAGAAACCAATCCCACGAAATAGCTGGAATGGCTAAATAGAATTACTTTATGTAATAGTGAACAAGGAGATTGAAACTTAACAGACCGGAGGGGCTTTATTTGATGGTTTTAGAACTGACGGCGATTCATAGCCTGAAACATCATATACGCTTGTGTAAAATGTGTATTCCACTGCAACCGGGAAAATAAAAGGTGATTCGGAATAGCTTTCCTTCTCATCAAATACTTGAACCGGAGGAGCGACATGCTTTGGTATTTTGGCACTGGTAAAGTAAAGTGCTTTGGGGACTGATTTTGCCGGGGAAAAGGAATTCTCCAAAGAGACCGATATCCTCCCCTCACCTGCTATATAAAAGAGGCTGGAAAAGAAATAAACAAGTAATAAAAAACAACAACTCGTGTTTTTCACGGTAAATCAGTATTCATTTGTTTAAAGTTATCATATTTTGCCATAAATAGCAATGTAGTCTTTTTTACGGTAACTTACTAACCCGATAATAATCGGCCTATAGAATTTTGTTTTATTTACGATAATATATATTAGTAATAAATTGTAGTGTCTTGTTTGAGCCAAATTAACGGAGGTTTCACATGTATCAATGGTTTCTAAATTCTAACACGCGAAAAAAGTTGACAATTGCATTCGGATCGATGATTGTCTTTCTGGTGATTATTGCAGGAGTTGGGCTCAGCAGCATCAGTGACATTCACAGTGAGATGAATGATATATCAAAAAAATACTTGCCGGGTATCAACTTTTTGTTACAATTGGATCGTGACTTATACCAATCGGTTCTGGCTCAACAAACCATGTTAACCGAAAAATCAGGCAGTACTGAGTTTGAAAAGCTCAAAAAGGAACATCTTGAAAACATAGAACAAGTGAAAGAACGCTGGGATAAATTTAAAGAAGCAATGAACGGCCAAGTAGAAAAGTCTCTTCTTGACTCTTTTGAATCAAATTTTAAGGCATGGGAATCCGAAACTAAATCAATCGTCTCGAGAATCGAGTCAGATACAAGCGGCTCGAAGGATGCATTAATTGCAGCAATAACCGCATCAAATGGTAATTTCAAAGAGACCCGGGAGATAGTGAATCAATTGACAGAAGCAACTGAGAAAAAAACTGATGTATCGGTGGTAAACGGCGAAGCTACAGTGAACGGCAGCGAACGTATTATTAAGATTGCTACAGTATTGATCTTGCTGTTAGCATATTTTCTTACCAAGCTGGTTACAAAATCGATTGCTGAACCAATTAAAAAAGCTTCTGATATGATGGTTGAATTCGGTAATGGCGTAATTTCATCCCGGCTGAACTTGAACAGAGCGGATGAAATAGGAATCCTTTCCCATTCGGTTGATGCATTCGCAAACAGCCTTTCGAAAATCGTTAATACATTAAATCAAGTCGCCGATGGTAATTTTTCTGATGATATAAAACCATTAAGTACCGTGGATGAAATAACTCCTTCAATACACAAAACACTTGGTTCTTTGCAAGACCTTCAATCAGAGACTGATATCTTAATAAATGCTGCAATTGATGGGAAACTGAGTACAAGAGGTAATGCGAATCTATTCAAGGGTGGATATTCCAAAATTATTTCAGGTATTAATCAAACCCTCGATGCAGTTATTCTTCCCGTTAAGGAAGGCTCGGCAATAATCGAAAAAATGTCGCATGGGGATTTCACTTCACAAATGACCGGAAATTACAAAGGTGATCATCAGATATTAAAAAACAGCATTAATGTGATGCAATACAGGCAACTGCCGGTGCCTCAACCGAAATATCTTCGAGTACCGAGGAAATGGCCGCCGGTGCACAGGAACAAAGTACGCAAGCCACTGAAGTCGCCTCGGCAGTTGAAGAAATGACCAAAACAATATTTGAAACTTCAAAAAGTACCAATCAGGCATCTGAAACAGCAAAAAATTCGGGTAAAAGGGCTGCCGAAGGCGGTAAAGTAGTACAACAAACCATTGAAGGTATGAATAGAATTTCCCAGGTTGTTAATCATTCTGCTAATACCGTATTTCAATTGGGTCAAAACAGTGAAAAAATCGGTGAGATTATTCAGGTTATTGATGATATTGCCGATCAGACAAATCTTCTGGCGTTAAATGCGGCAATCGAAGCTGCCCGTGCCGGTGAACAGGGCCGCGGGTTTGCGGTGGTCGCGGATGAAGTAAGAAAACTTGCAGAAAGAACCACCAAGGCTACAAAAGAAATCGCATTGATGATTAAACAAATACAGAGTGATACTTCTCAAGCAGTCGCTTCGATGAAAGAAGGCACTATCGAAGTAGAAAATGGTAAAAAACTTGCAAATCAGGCCGGCAGTGTGCTCGCGGAAATTGTTCATGGTGCTGATTTGGTGAGTGATGTTGTCAGTCAGGTAGCAGCAGCCAGCGAGGAACAGAGTGCAACTGCCGAGGAGATCGGCAAGAATATCGAAAGCATGAGTTTGGTTATGCAAGAAACCGCGCAGGGTGTGCAGCAAATTGCGCAGGCAGCAGAAGGTTTGAACAGGCTGACTGAAGGTTTAGAGAACTTGATAGCACAGTTCAAAATCAATTCCAATACATCGATGAGTAAATCCGGAAGCAGTAAATATATATCTTAGATTTTTAGCAACTACTCAGCTTATGTAAAACAAAGTTGAGTTTAGGCGTTTAGTTAAAATATACAGCTTAAGAAGTACAGCAAAATTTTTATGACCTAACCTCAGACTTTAGTCTGAGGTTTAAATAACCAACAAACATCAGGCTTTAGCCACTAATTTTTGCTATATAAATTCAGTTCAAAATCCAGTGGCTAAAGCCTGTAGTTAGGTGGATTGGGATTCCTCAGACTAAAGTCTGAGTTTGGAGATGGGAAATATTATAGAAATGAGCTGAGTAGTTACGATTTTTAACTATAACCTCATGATAATGCATTTCATTTATAAGGAAATATAAAGAAAAGGCTGTCACTAGAGACAGCCTTTTTTATTTTAATATTTTTTTACTTCTTCAAGTATATACTTTGCAATTGCCCTTGCTTCAGCTGGTTTTAAGCCCTGATTCGGCATGGGCGGATATGCCGGATTTACTTTAGTGGGGTTTTTAACAAACTCAACAAGTTTATTAACGTCACCTGCGTATTTTGGCAGTGACTCTTTATATGGAGGCCCGACAAGTTTCAGATCAAATTTATGACAAGCCGAACATTTTGTTTTAAATATTTCTTCTCCACTTACCGCACCACCTGCTTCACCTGCTTTCGTGAGGCCTTTTTTGAATACTTCAAAATTCGCGGCAAGTACAAGAGAATTTTTCTTTGTAGAGTTACTTAATGCAGTCTGATCCGCTATAATTACAAAAAAAGAAACGATATAGAGTAAAACAAAAATATACCCGCTGTATTGCATGTTTTTATTTTTTATCATCTGATACATAAGGTGTAATGCAACAAATATAACAGCCACTGCTAATACCGGAAGCGCAAATACCGTCATAGATAATGATGAAGCCGGTAAAGTGTTTACATTTACCATCAGTAACAAAGGTTGTACGAGCAGGAAAATAAAAATAACTTTGAATGTATTTCTTTTAACAAAATCTGCATACCCGGTTTCCAGTAACCGGCCGCCATTCCAATAAAAATAATTAAAAATAATAAAACCACCGGTAAACGAGAGGGCAGAACAAAGCAAATACAGCCAGTTTGTATAGACGGCAGGCTTGATAAATGCATCCATGATAGATGCGGGTGATGTGAGAACAGGTGCGTTCAATGCATAAGTAAATCCGGCAGACAAATAAAAAGTTGAAACCAGAATAAAGAAGAGCCCCCACTTACCACTAGCAGTATGTACTCCGGAAACCTTTTTAGAAAACTCGGCAACTTGTTCTTCGTTGCTTGCAGCAGGATTATAAGATAACAAGATGTTAAAAATATTCTTGAAATAAGAAGAATATCTTAAAGTAAAAACTAACACTAACCCCATCATCATGTATAAAAATGCAAAAATAAAATAAGTAACCGCTAATGTATCCAGTGTATGAAGCAGCTGCGAATACGTCATGATGAGCATGAAAAAAGGTACCAAACCTAAAGCAAGGCCGGTACTTTTATTAATGGTAACTAATTCTATAATTTCTGTTGAAAATCTTTCAAAGTAGAGGTTCCCGCCTGATTTGCTTTGTTTCTTATAAAACAATGAAAGAAGCGACCCGCCCAACACTAAACTGATGAATGGAATAAACATATCAACAAGACGTAAATATTAATTTCTTTAAAAACATGTATAAACGTTACCCTGCTTAAATCCTTTTTTAACAGGACAGAGGATCTGAAAAACAACCACAAAAAGGACAAAAGCATAATTATACCGATGGCTGAAGGCTGAACAATACTGAAAACAGGGAATAACAAACCAACCAAACCGGTAGCAACTGTCCATACCCAGGTAATGCGTGAAAGCTGCTGTTCAGAAAATATTCTAAATATTGTTGGGAAACCCGCTGACTCGTAATCCTGCCGGTAAAGCATTAGTAACAGCCAAAAATGCGGTATCTGCCAGATAAAGAAAAACGAAGCAATAACAATTATCTGCCGGTCAACAGGATTACCGCCTGCTGCTACCCACCCGATAACCGGGGGTAGTGCACCGATAACAGAGCCCGGAATTATTGCCAGAAAGTTTCTTTTCTTCATCGGCGTATAAATAAGATTATACCAAACTAACGTGAGCAGCCCTAGTAACAACGCCGGAGTTCCTGAAAAAGCCCAGAGTGTAATTGTACCGGAAATAAGATAAAAAATACCAACCAACACTGCACTGGATTTGGAAATCTTGCCGGACGGAATAGGCCTGTTCTTTGTCCGCGCCATAGCTGCATCGGTTGAGGCCTCTTGTACATGATTGAAGACTGAGGAACCACATGCCAGAGCAAATACGCCTAACGCAGTAAGCCAAGCTTTCCCATCAACTTTTCCGGCAGCACACAGATAACCAAATATCGTAGTAACCGTTACAAAGAACGTAATACGGACTTTGCTCAGTTCCAATATAATATTCAGTTTACTTAGTGTTTTCATTACTTCTTTCATTTAAAAATTATTTTGCAGGTGCTGCAAGAATTTTTTGATTATCCATCCAAGTTTTATACTTAGCAGGTGGTAGAACAATTATCTTTGTGTACATATACGAATGGTTTAACCCGCAGTATTCAGCGCAGGTAATGTCGTAGGAACCTTGCTTTTCCGGTTTAAACCAAACAAAATTTTTCTTGTTAGGGATAACATCACGCTTAATTCTGAAAGAATGGATGTAGAACGCGTGATTGACATCATTTGATTCGAGATTTATTTTAATAGCCTTACCCTGTGGTACATACAGAGTATCTGTTTTAATACCATTATCATATGTAAAGGTCCATTTCCACATTTGCCCTGTGGCTTTTATCACCATAGCATCTGCAGGAGGATTGGACAACTGATCATATCCTATCCAGCCGTAATAAAACATTGCCATCACTAAAATGACCGGAATGACAGTCCATGCAATTTCAAGTGACACGTTGCCATGAATATTAACGGCCTTTTTCCCATTTCCCCTTTTGTACTTGAATACAAAAAAGATCATGAGCGCGGTAATAAATACCAGTAACAATGTCGAGATAACAACGATAAATATAAACGCGTTATCTACTAAATCGATATAATTTGAAGATCCAAACATCTATGGTATCCTAATTAAAACTATAGTCAGAAAAAAGCAATGCAAACGAGATGAGCAGGAACAATAATGCCACACCTATAAAAACTTTAAATGTCAGGCTTTCAGTACGGATATGCATAAAAATCGAAAGCACGAGATATGTTTTTATTGATGCAATAATCAAAGCCGTGGCCACGGTAAACCTGCCAAGGTCCAATCCTGCAATCGCAACGGTTACACCGGTTAACATGAGTAGAGCAAACCACACCAACAGGTATATGGTATAACCATGTGTATGCTTTTCAGTATGTGTTTCGTGAGTATTCATGGTTTGCCTCTTAAGAAATCAAATAGAATAAAGGGAACAAGAAAATCCAGATTATATCGACTAAATGCCAGTACAATCCGGCAGCTTCCAGACGAACATAATTAGTATGGTTTATTTTATTCTTGTATGTCCCAAATGTCATATACGCGATCAATGCCATGCCGATAACAATATGCAAACGATGCCATGATGAAATTTGGCTGACCACTCGAAAAATTTATTAACTAAAAAACCCAATCCAAACAGCAACGTTATCAATTGAAAAAAGATAGAGAGTACCCTTTTCTGCATTTGAATCGCGGCTATTGAAAGCGCCATGGTTAAACTGCTTGTTAACAGGATAAAAGTGTTAAATGTACCAATAAGTGTATTCAATTCCCTTGCAGCAAGATGAAACTCAGCCTGATGCATATAACGGTACACGGAATAAGCAATAAAAAGCCCACCGAATAAAATCAATTCAGTAAATAGAAACAGCCACATACCGAGGCGGCTGCCCTCGTCATCACGGTGTACATGTGCTGCTTGATGTTCTTGAGTACTCAATGACCCTCCTTCGATTCTAAAACTTCATCATTATCTTTGTATTCGTATGGCGCTTCATACACAGTTGGTATTTCTGCAAAGTTCTCCAGAGGTGGCGGTGTATTTGTTGTCCATTCAAGAGTTTCACCACCCCAAAGGTTTTTCTCGGTGGTCGCCGCATC
>JACPGF010000290.1:0-4935 GCA_016182615.1 Ignavibacteriales bacterium | reverse complement strand
GTGGTCTTCTCCCCTTTCATCAGGGCGTGAACCAAATTGCTTAAAATGATTATAAGTCCGGTGATAAGAATCCATGATCCGACAGTGGAAATAACATGATAAATTTGGTATTCAGGAAGATAATCATAATATCTGCGCGGCATACCCAACCAGCCCATCACAAACATAGGAAAATAGAGCGTATTAAAACCAACAAATAAAAACCAAAATCCAACTTTGGCCCGTTTCATATTATACCAACGGCCAAACATTTTTGGCCACCAGTAATGCATGGCTGCAAAGATACCAAAGCCAGTGCCGCCAAACATAACATAATGAAAATGCGCAACGATAAAGGATGTATCGTGAATATGCATGTTAACGGATAATGCCCCCTGAATAAGGCCGGTAAATCCGCCAATGGAAAATAAAAAGATAAAGGCAAGCGCAAATAACAGCGGCGGATCGGTTTGAATTGAACCTTTATACAAAGTGGCAATCCAGTTAAATACTTTTATAGCAGAAGGTATTGCAACAACAAATGTTAATAACGAGAATAAAACCATTGCTACACCGCTCATACCAACCGTAAACATGTGGTGCGCCCAAACTAAAGAGCCAAGTAATGCAATAGCAATGCTTGACATCGCGATAAACTTATAACCAAAAATTGTCCTATGAGCAAATACCGGAATTATTTCGGAAATAACACCCATCGCCGGAAGTATCATGATATACACTGCCGGGTGGGAATATATCCAAAACATATGTTGATATAATACCGGGTCTCCTCCTAATGCCGGATCAAAAATACCAACGCCGAACAATCTTTCAAAAACTACTAATAACAGTGTTATTCCAATTATAGGGGTTGCTAATACTTGAATCCATGCAGTTGAGTATAATGACCATACAAACAATGGCATTTTAAACCAGCTCATACCGGGTGCCCGTAAGCGGTGCACGGTTGTTACAAAGTTTATTCCGGTTAAGATTGATGAAAATCCTAAAACAAAAGCTGCAAATAAAGCGGGTATTGCATTGGTATTCGTGCGGACACTATATGGAACATAAAAAGTCCAGCCAGTATCCACAGGGCCACCAGGCATTAAAACCGATAATATTGCCAAGATACCACCGATAAGGAACAACCACCAAGACAACAGGTTCAAACGCGGAAACGAAACATCTTTTGCCCCAATCATCAAGGGTAGGAAAAAGTTTCCGAAAACTGCGGGCAAACCGGGAATAATGAACAGAAATATCATTATAATGCCGTGCAGCGTAAAGAATGAATTATACGTCTGCGGTCCCATAATCGTTTTACCGGGAGCGATTAACTCCAGCCTCATCAGGAAACCAAATGTAACGCCGATACTGAAGAAAAACATCATTGTCACTAAGTACAAGATGCCAATTCTCTTGTGGTCTGTTGATAGTATCCACGCACGCAAACCCTCGTACTTGCCCTTGTACGCAAGATAACTTGGTTCGCCCATTGTGTTACTGCTCATATAAACATTACCTCTATGCTTTATTAATTACTTCTTTTTTCCGCTTGGAATACACCAGTACACCAACAAAACCAAACGCTGCAATTATCATTACCGTCCCTGCAATTCTGGTTATGTTTAGCACGTATGTTCTTCCATCCGGATCATATTTAAAACAAAACTTGAGCATCTTGGCAATAGTCGGAGATACTTTTCCGCTTTGTGCCTCCACCAATGCCATTTTTATATCAAAAGGAAGGAAATCTGTTCCGAGCAAATACCGGGTGATTTTACCTTCAGGTGAAACAATAATCTGCATCGGTTAAGGTCGCAATAGCATTACTATCTCCGGTCAAAAAACGCCATCCGTTTTCAGGCACTTCAATCTCAGCGGCATTGAGATAATTCGCTTTTTTCTTTGCTGCAAGTTCATAACCCTCGGTGTGGTCAAATGAGACAGAAATAATACGATAATCCTGTCCGGGTTTCATGCCTATTTTTCCTATTTCCGATGCGACCGAAGACATTAATGGAGTACAGATACCGGGGCACTCGAAATAAACGAACATAAAAATTGTCGGTTTATCAACTAAACTCGAAAGTTCAACTTTTTTTCCGTGTTCATCGGTAAACTGCAATCCCACAGGAATATTTTGCCCTAATTGTTCGTCTATGCCGACGATGCTTTTTTTGGCTTGCTCACCGCAAAAAACCAGAGTGGAAAAAAGGAGAACTATTGTAAAAAGTTTTCTTGCTATCATCCTAATGATTCCTTCAGAAGTGTGAATAGCTGTGAAATTTCGGCAGAATTTAACAAACTAAATCTTGCTGAAAAACCGTTACGCGACAGTCCGGAAAGAACGGCAGCACGGAATTGATCAACGCCGGTTAGTGCATTTGGATCGTTTATTACCGTGGCAAGCGCCAGTTCAGGAGCACTTGATACATGATAAAACAAGCGTGCATTATCATTATTCAGTGCGCTAATTTTATTTAATGCCATCGTAATCTTTTGTGTGTTTGTCGACTGCGCTGAAATATTCATTGCCATCGCTCCTTTCACTGGTATGGTACCGGGCATTTGGGTGCCTTGCGAAAGCTTATACGCGGCATCTAATTGCGCGATATCCGCCGGGGCATCTGCAGGAGCTGGAGTCATAAAAGTTCGGACATAGCTGATAACAGCTATCCGTTCTTCAGGAGATAAATAATCATACGGCGGCATTCCGCTGCCGGGAATTCCAAGCTGTAATGTTTTATACATCTCTGATACTTTCCGTCCGTTTTTCCAGCCTTCTGCCGCATGGAAATTACGCGGTTTCGGGTTCAATGCAACGCCGGCAACTCCATCACCTTTGCCTTCTGCACCGTGGCAGGTTACACACACAGTGGTAAATGTCTGTTTGCCTTTTTCGAGCATTGCTGCAGTGGGCACAGTTAACGTAGCAAGATCAATAGCAGATGTTACTCTTGGGGATTGTACCGGTATTTCCGGTATAACCGAAAGAGAATCGTTGATAACCGGAGGTACCTGGTTCAAAACCAATGCGTTCTGGTTCTGAACGAAAAAAAGCCCGATACCAACAATTGAAACAATTACTATGATATATGAGAGTGCAATAAAACCAATTGGTTTATTGAACAACTTATCAAAAAATGATTCTTTATTTTGCATACTCTTCATAATTATAACTTAAAATTCAAGCCTTTTTGTAATTTCGGGTCGCCAACAGGAGTCAGGTTGTACTTTTTACTATTATAATAAAAAACTAAAATAACAACACCAACTGCCGCGGTAGGGAAAGCAAATTGTAAAATAATACTAAGAATACTGAACTTTTCGGCATGGACACTTGGCATAATCAACCAGTACAGATCAACCATGTGAGCAAATAAAATCCAAAGCGCAGCAAACTTAAGCCTTTTGGGATCTACTTTGGCTGGTTGGGACAATAGAACTGCATATGGAACCAGAAAATGAACGACGATTAAAGCCAGTGATATAAAAATCCAGCCGCCCTCCCAACGCGAAAGGAACCAGAAGGTTTCTTCGGGAAGGTTTGCATACCATATAAGCATATATTGCGAAAATGCAATGTAGCCCCAGAAGTTAATAAAAGCGAACAACAAAGAGCCAAGGCTGTAGAGATGTTCGTCTGTTAACGATGGATGCAAATAGCCCTTTTCTAACAATACTACCGCTGCAAATGTAGCAGCCGCCAAACCTGCGAGCATCGATCCGGCAAAGAAATACACGCCGTAAATAGTCGAAAACCAATGCGGCTCCAAACTCATCATCCAGTCAATCGAGGTCATTGTTAATGTTATAGCAAAAACCGGAATAAAAATAGCGCTGATACGGATATTTTTGGTAGTTAAACTTTGATCTTTACTTTCATCCTGCTTTTTTGAATTACGGCTTAACAAAAAGTAAAATAGCGACCACAATAAAACACAGCCAACGGTTCTAACTATAAAAAACGGAGTATTCAAAAACGGAGATTTTGCCTGTAAAATTTTATCAGATGCAACTACTTCCGGGTGTGCCCAATGGAATAATGTTCCTATATTGAGCAGCAAAGGAATGATTAGTAATAAAAGCACTGGTGCAAGTGATGCAAAGAATTCAACAATACGCCTGAACGGGGTACTCCATTCCGCCCCGGCAACATACTCCAGTGCAAATATGAACAATGAACCGATTGCAATTGTTACCAGAAAAACATAAGATAAAAGATATGCATAAATTGCAAAATGTGCATCAACCAAAAAACTGACAGCGCCAAGAACAGCACCAATAATCAGCAGTACAAAACCGGTTTTTTGAACACTTAGCGGGAGTTCTTTTTTTAATACGTTAAGGTTATTTTGCGCCATTTGCCGAAAACTCCTTCTGATACAGTTTAATTTCTTCTTCGGTAGCATTTTTAGCTTTTTGCAGTGCGCGTACATACGTAATCACCGCCCAAGACTCATTACCACTTAATTGCTGAGCGTAAGAAGGCATAACATTTTGACCTTTCATGATAACATGAAAGATGTTTCCATCTTTCCACTCCCGCACCTTTGATGAATGCAGGCTTGGCGGATTAGGAAACTGACCACGCATGCGGCTATCCCCTTCCCCGTAATTGCCATGGCAGGGAGAACAGAATGTCAGATATTTTTTCTGCCCAAGAGCCAGATTTGCCTTGCTCGGCAGCAATGGATTTGTTAGTGGCTGCACAGGTTGTAATGCAACATCGGCATACACATATGGTAGATGTCCGCGTGAAACGGTGCCTGCAACCGGTAAACGCATGCCATACTGGTCAGCAAAATAAGCTGATTTGGATTGGGCGTTTACTTTTTCCTGCTGCATCATCCATGTAAACGGCGGGAAGAGTAACACTTTATTCAAAGTTGTATAAACACCACCTGAAACAAGGATAGCAAGTACCACCAGAAAACCGAGAAACTTCGG